>NZ_FOHY01000009.1:59771-142864 GCF_900111525.1 Prevotella sp. kh1p2 | reverse complement strand
CGCGAGAGATGAAAAGCACTAGAGATGCTTTTTATACTCATTCCAATGGCGTAACATCGCAATAAATTTCTTAACTTTGTCATTGAATTCTGTAGTTTAACGTTTATCCGCCAGTCAGGACGGCAACACAAAACTACAAAAAAGCCCCTGAATGGCAATCGCATTCAGGGGTCAATTTTATTTTGCCGCAGAGGGTCATTCTTATTTTGCCCGTAAGGGTCAACGTCGCTTGCCCTCGGGGGTCAAACGCGCTCGGCTTTTCCAACATCAGAAAATTGCTAAACTATTTGATGAGAATTTTTGGGTGACGCAATGACGAAGTCAGGAAAATCCTCAATCCTTTTTTAGAGAACATAGCAACAGATATTTGCCAAACATAATGAATGATGAGAACACCACGAACGCCGTCAGGCACGGAATGCACGGCATTCACTTTTCGACTGCAAAACGCCTTGTGCGTAAACGTTTCGTTAGCTGACATTGCAAGACGTCAGTTTGTACCCACAAACTGCTCTTGCTCCCCTCGTCAGACAGTCGAGGAGATTAGACCGTAATCACTCCGTTCTCATCGGTCAAGGTTCAGGAATTAAGCAACAACAAATCATCTACAATGATTAACTTTCAAGGAAACTTATATGAACAGATACAAAGGAAAATCTGCCCGATGGCAGCAACAGGATAAGGAAGGGCAGCAGATGAACAAGACGGAGTTCATCAAGGTAAGATGCACCTTAGAGGAAAAGCAGCGTATCAAATCAAGGGCGGAAAGCGCAGGGCGGAAGTTCTCTGATTACTGCCGTGAGATACTCCTTAACGGCGAGGTAACAGCCGTCCCCAAGATGACCGACAACGAGAGGGAAGCCATTGCCATTCTTGGGCAAATAGCAAAGTTCTATGCACAGATTTCCAACCTCATCAAGGTCAAGGACGAAAGGTGGGTACTCATAACAAAGAACCTTTCCCTATGTGCAAAGGAAGCATTTAAGCGGTTTTACGACCCACATTTTCGCGTGGACGATGAGATATATAAGGTCTTAAATCTAACAAGAGATGATAGGAAAATGTAAGGCGATAGCCCACGGAAGCACCGCCTTGGACTATATATTCAGAGAAGGGAAACTCGGACAACATCTTGTTTCCAATCATCTCTACGGAACTACACCGAAGGAGATTTACGGGGAAATGAAGATGGTCAGCGATTACAACACAAGGTGCAGGAACAAGTTCCTGCGCATTGAAATCGGTATTGCACCGACAGACGAGAAAAGGCTGAGCCTCGAATCAGTCCGCAACCTTGCATCGAATTTTACCAGACAGATGGGACTTGAAAATCACCAGTGGGTGGCGGTAACGCACAAGGATACCGACAATATGCACATCCACATCATTGCCAACCGCATCAGCCTATATGGAGAGGTCTATGATACCACCTTTGTGAGCAACAGGGCAGCGAGGGTAGCAGAGGAACTCAGCCGTAAGTATGGCATGACCATTGCAAAGGAAGTCAAGGCGAAAAAACAGCATCAGGAGCCAAAAGCCAACCCGACAAGGGAGCAAACCAAGAAAGAGATGCGACAAATCTGTTATAATCTGCTTAATAAGTACAAGGGTACAGATATCACGGGGCATTCCATGTTCCTCTACGAGTTGAACAAGAATGGTGTGGCTATCGAACGCATGAGAAACAGGCAGGGCAAAGTCTATGGCTTGAAGTTCTCATACGAAGGACAATCCTTCAAGGCATCCGAAATCGGCAGGGAGTTCGGCTATCGTTCCCTGCAGAAGAACTTTGAACCAATCAACAAAGAAGAATCAAATAAATCATATCAAACAATACAAGAGGTAACCGAAAAGAAAGAACAATCTGACACAGGTTATCAACTCGTACCCAAGAGCCGTTCCTCAATCTCACGAGATAATGACACCTCACAAGTGCAGAATCCCATTGGTGCAGTGGCAGACACCATCGTTGGCGCAGCCGATGAAGTCGTAGAAGGATTGGGCGATTTGATTACACCAACCGCACAGGGCGATGACTATGCCGAAGTTGCGTGGCAGCGTAAACTCAGAAACCAAGCCAACAGGAAGAAGAGACGTGGAAGAAGATTATAATCCACACCTGAGAAAAAATGCAAAAAGAAGAATATCTCATTAAAAACGCTTGTTATTCGGTAACAAAGTATTATCTTTGCAGACAGAATAACAAGCGTTCTTTGTTAGGCAGAAAACAGCGAAGCCAAGTAGCTCGCTCGTTTCCAAATCGTTACCTGTTTAGTTATACCAACATGGTAACTCCGTTATTTTCAATAAGTTGTATTTTAGGAATTATCTTCCGAAGCTGCCTTTCAAGCATCCTACACCACCCTACCGACACGCGGATGAAGCCCTTTGGGGAATATAGAAGCCTCTGCACGGAAACATAAAATCCCAGATTTCGGTAGCCTGGCTCTGCGGAGCAGGCTGCCGAAATCTGGGATTTCCTATTTATATATGGCTCACCGTCAGGCACCGAAGCGGCGATGACGGGTTCCTGCAGGCGGGGTTATTCCTCCTCGGGGGTAATGAGCTTGTAGCCCTTGCCGTGTATGTTGATAATCTCAATCTGGTCGTCGTCCTTGAGATGCTTGCGCAGTTTGGTGATGTAAACATCCATGGAGCGGGCGTTGAAGTAGTTATCATCAATCCAGATGGTCTTCAGGGCGAAGTCGCGCTGCAGTATCTCGTTGGCATGAGAGCAGAGCAGAGCCAGCAGTTCGTTCTCCTTCGTGGTGAGTTTTGTTTGCTTGTCACCGATGACGAGCAGCTGTTTCTGCGTGTCGAAGGTGAACCGGCCGATGTGGTAAAGCGTCGATTCCTTGTTCTTCTTGCCATGAACACGGCGCAGGATGGCCTCTATACGCAGTACCAGTTCTTCCATGGAGAACGGCTTGGTAATGTAATCGTCGGCACCGATCTTGAAGCCTTCGAGGATGTCATCTTTCAAGGCTTTGGCCGTAAGGAAGATGATAGGCATCTCGGCATTGGCCTGCCGGATTTCCTGAGCCAACGTGAAGCCGTCCTTCTTGGGCATCATCACGTCAAGTACGCAGATGTCGAACTTGTTCTTCAGGAACTCCTTGTAACCTACTTCGCCGTCGGGACAGAGCACGGCTACGTATCCCTTGGCCTGTAAATACTCGCGAAGCAACATTCCGAGGTTCTCATCGTCCTCGCAAAGCAAAATCTTTAATTTCTCATCCATAGTCTCTATGTTCTTAAATTAGTAATTATTTTTGTCGTTAAACGTAATCGGGCAGCTTGTCAGTCGTGAATTACGGGTAGCTTGATGGTGAACTTCGTTCCCCTGCCATATTCGCTGTCAACGTGTATCTCGCCGTCGTGCAGCTCCACGATTTTCTTCACGTAGGCCAGTCCAAGGCCGAAGCCTTTCACGTCATGCACGTTTCCGGTGTGGACGCGGTAGAACTTCTCGAAGATTTTCTTCATGTTCTCCTTCTTTATACCCAATCCGGTATCGCGGATGGAGAGGTAGAGGCTCTCGGCATCATTCCACGTTTTGAGATAGATGTCGAGCGGCTTATCGGGCTTGCCGTACTTCACGGCGTTGTCCATCAGGTTGAAGATGGCGTTCTGGAAATGCACCTCGTCAACGTAGATGGTTGAGTCAACGGCCTCGATGTCGATGTATATCTTGCCGCCTGTATGCTCCACGCGCAGCGTGAACGACTTGGCAATGTTCTCCACCAGCTCGTTCAGGTCGAGTTTCTTTTTCTTGAAGACGGCCTTCTTGCGGTCGAACATACTCATCTGCAGCACCTTCTCCACCAGGAAACGCAGTCGTTTGGTCTCGTCGCCGATAACACCGCCCAGGTGTTTCATCATCACCTCGCTCTTTCCTACGCTCGGGTCGTTGAGCATCTGGGCTGCCAGCGAGATGCTGGCGATAGGAGTTTTGAGCTCGTGGGTCATGTTATTGATGAAGTCATTCTTGATTTCAGAGTACCGTTTCTGGCGGAAGATGGTCACGATGGTAAACACGAACGTGATAAGCAGCACCAAGGTGAATACCACCGAGGGAATCATGAATCGCACGCTCGAGTACACATAGCTGTTTACATCTGGGAAGTGGACTTTCACTACGCCCATTTTCGAGGCCGGGTCGTTGCGGAAAAGCACTTGCGAGTAGGTGTATTCCTCGCCCTCTTCGGTGTAGTCGGGGCAACGGTACACCTCGCGACCGTCCTGTGTAGACACGGTGAAGTGGTATGGTATGTTCACCCCGTGGTTCATCAGCTCTGCCTTGAGGTCCTGATCCAGCAGCTTGAAGTTGATGCGTTCTTTCAGGGGCTTGTCCGAAGCGGAATAAAGAATGGAGTAAACCACCTCGTCGAGCAGGGCTTTCTGGTACACATAGCGGTTCTTCACAATCTCTTCCATCGACTTGTTGGCCGCCAGCGTCGAGTTCTTGTCATTCTTCAGAATCATTGCCTTGGGCTTCTGCGAGGGTTTCATGGTGATGGTTTTCAGCTCGAACGTGCTGTACACCGTGCCGTCCTTGCCCACAACGGAGTACTGGTGCGAGTGTTGCACCGGCCCGTCCTTGCGTCCTCCGCGCGTTCCGACAGAGTCCTTGGAGTAGGCCCTGCGCTCTGCAGCGTTGACGTCTTTCTCCAGGTAGCGCAGCGTCTCGTTGAGTTCCAGGTTGCGAGATGCCTGATAGAGCGCGCGGTTCACACTCTCGTCGAACTGCTCTTTCTTCATATCAGCCATTTCCTGGATATATTTTATCTGGAGATAAAGCAATGCCAGGAACGAAAATCCCATGATGATTGCTATTGTCCAAATCGCTTTTTTCTTCATATTCTCTCTCCGTTGTGGCTCCGTCTCTCGCCTGCAGCGACTTGCCACCATGCAGGCGGGCGGAAAAACGATGCCACAAAGATAAGTAAAACCTTAACTTGTTAACAATAGAATGTTAATACAATGCGCGTATTTTAATTGTTTTAACAGAAATAGATTATATTAATTACTTATTTGCTATTATACTTTCCGTTTGTTATCTGTGCAATGGTAAGGCGCCGGAACACTTCAGAATAAGCAGCATTGTACGTGTCTTCCTCGTAAGCAAAGGCGATGCTGCCGTCCTTGAGCTGCACCATCGTGGAATAAGCCGACCCGAGCGGGCTCACCAAGAAGGGTTTCTCCCAGTGAGAGGCGAGGCTTGCAGGCGAGGTACAGTCCTCCTCTCGCAACACCTTATAATATATGCCCACGTTCGAACGACGCGGACCAAGGGGCACCGACTGCAGCGCCAGGTTTACCTTACGGCCGGTGTGGGCCTCCCGAGCCTTCACTATCAGCAGCTCGCCGTTGCAGGAATTCTCCACGGCCGTTACCCCGTCAACCTCCTTACCCGAAAAAGCAGCCTCCTGCCAGCTGCCCTCGCCCGAGCGTACATTGGTGTAACGGTAGATGTTGAAGTAGCGTCCGCCCATGGCACGGCTGCTCAACACCACGCTGCCATCGGGCAGTTCCTCGCATTTGGGCTCGTCGCCCTCCTTGCAGGGCAGCGCATCCTTACCCCCCAGTGCATGCCAGCTGCGGCCAAAGTCGTCAGAGTAAATCACGCGGTTGCCATTGGGCCGGGCGCAGGCAGCGGCGTAGATGCGGTAGTACTTGCCCACCTTAACCTTGCGGCTCTGGGCTATCTTGCCCGAGCCAATGAACATGCTCTGCACCGGACCGTGTGCCGACGCATCGAAGAGGCTGTAAATCTGCTCCGTTACCTCTTGCCACGGCTGCCATGTAAGGCCGTTGTTGAGACTGCGGAAGAGGGCTATGCGGTTGGGGTTCTGCCGTGTAGTGGTCTTGTGACCATATACAGTGCTGCCGCAAACGGTGAGCAGCAGCACCTCCCCACTCTTCCTGTCGGCCACCAGTGCCGGGTCTCCGAAGCCGCAGTCTGCGGCTCCCATCCGTCCGCTGCCTTCCACCAAGGTCAGTTCCCTGCCCCATGTACGGCCGCCGTCGGCCGAAACACGGTAACGCTGGTCTACCCTCCCATAGCCGATATCGCTGCCGCACGGCCGCCAATCGGTCATGAACAGCAAGTTGCCATTATGCGTTTGCGCAATGGCCGGAATGCGGTAAGGAATGGTGTCGTGCTCGTGCGTGGCAAAGAGAACTTGCTTCTGGGCCTGCGCCTGCACGCACGGACACAAGCCAACAACAGCCAGGAGGAAGGTGTAAATTTGTCTTTTCATATCAGGTTTGTAAATTGTTGATGCAAAGATACGTATAAAATGTTAATTTATCCCATGCCCGGACTGAGAAAAAGACGCGGCAACCGCACTTCAACCCGGAGTTACCGGCCCTGTAAAACGCCTGCAAAAGGGTAAGCGGACGGATGATTTCGCGGTGCCGAAGCATGCGGGCAGGAACTTTTGACAGGTGTCGCACGATGATGTGACACTTGTCGCACAATCGTGCGACAAGTGTCGAAAGTTCGCGAAGCATAGCTTCGGGGAGGAATGTGGAGGGCGGAGAGGCGGAAAGTGAGGCGCGAAAGGAAACAAAAATCCCTGCGGACATCACTGCCCACAGGGACTGAAAAGTTTGCTCTAAAGTTATTTTGAAAATAAATTATTCGTCTTCGGCTGCCTGCTCGGCCTCGTGCTCGGCTATGAGTTTGGACTGGATGTCGTTAGGAACGAGCTCGTAGCTGGCGAACTTGGTCGTAAAGCTGGCGCGCCCACCGGTGAGGCTGCTCAGGCTGATGCTGTAGTTGGCCAGCTCCTTGAGTGGTATCTTGGCCTGCAACTTCTGGTAGCCAGCCTCGGAATCCATACCCATGATGAGCGCGCGGCGGCCCTGCAAATCGCTCATCACATCGCCCATGTAATCGCCGGGAACGTAGACTTCCAGGTCGTAGATAGGCTCCAGTATCTTAGGTCCGGCGTTCTTGAACGCATCGGAGAAAGCATGGCGGGCAGCGAGGGTGAAGGAGAGTTCGTTTGAATCGACGGGGTGCATCTTGCCGTCGAACACAATTACGCGCACGTCGCGGGCATAGCTGCCCGTGAGTGGGCCGTGTTCCATGCAGTCCATGACGCCTTTGAGGATGGCGGGCATGAAGCGCAGGTCGATAGCTCCACCCACTACGGAGTTGATAAACACCAACTTGCCGCCCCAGGCCAAGTCGATTTCTTCCTTCGACTTGATGTTCATCTTGAATTCCTGCCCGCCGAAGCTGTACGATACGGGGTCGGGCATGCCCTCGGCGTATGGTTCAACGATGAGATGAACCTCTCCGAACTGGCCTGCTCCGCCGCTCTGCTTCTTGTGACGGTACTCGGCCTTGGCTTTCTTGGTTATGGTTTCGCGGTACGGTATCTTGGGTTCATCGAACTTAACGGGCAGCTTCTCGTTGTTCTCCATGCGCCATTTGAGCGTGCGCAGGTGGAATTCGCCCTGCCCGTGGACGATGGTCTGGCGCAGTTCTTTGCTCTGTTCAACCACCCATGTGGGGTCTTCCTGGCGCATCTTGAGCAGTGCGGCCATCACTTTCTCAGTGTCCGCAGCGTTCACGGCCTTAACGGCACGGGAGTATTTGGAGTTGGGATACTTGATGAAGTCGAACCGCCACTCGCAGTCTTTGCCGTTGAGGGTGTTGCCGGTCTTTACATCCTTGAGCTTGACCGTGCAGCCTATGTCGCCGGCATTGAGCTGGTCGACGGGAATACGGTTGGCACCGGCGCAGGCATAAATCTGCCCCAAGCGCTCGCGCGAGCCGCGGTCGGCATTCACCAGGTCGTCTCCGGCCTTCACGCTGCCGCTCATCACCTTGAAGTAAGACACCTCGCCGATGTGCGGCTCCATGCCGGTCTTGAAGAAGTAGAGGCTCTCCGGGCCGTTACTGTCGGGTGTTACTTCCTCTCCGCGGGTGTTGTGCAGCTTGGGCATTTCGCTCACGAAGGGCACCACATTGCCCAGGAATTCCATCAATCGGCGCACTCCTTTGTCCTCGCCGGCGCAAACGCAGAACACGGGGAAGATGGAACGGGTTACCAGGCCCTTGCGGATGCCTTCGCGCATTTCGTCCTCCGAGAGTGTTTCCTCTTCAAAGAACTTCTCCATCAGCGTGTCGTCGTTCTCGGCGGCAGCCTCAACGAGTGCTTTGTGCAGCTCCAAGGCCTTGTCCATCTGGTCGGCCGGAATGTCCTCGATAACGGGCATGCCACCCTCTGGTTTCCAGCTGTACTTCTTCATCAGCAGCACGTCGATGATTTCGTTGAAGCCGGGGCCGGTGGTCACAGGATATTGTACGAGGACGCACTTCTGGCCATAGATGTCCTTCATCGTGTTGACGATGTTGTCAAAGTCGCACTTGTCGGAGTCCAGCTGGTTTATGAGGAATATCGTGGGCTTGCCGAGTTTCTCTGTATATCGGAAGTTGTTTTGGGTTCCAACCTCTGGACCATACTGCCCGTTGATGAGGATTACAGCCTGGTCGGTTACGTTCAGGGCCGTAATAGCGCCTCCCACGAAGTCGTCGGAGCCCGGGCAGTCGATGATGTTCAGCTTTTTGTTGTTCCACTCTACATGGAATACGGTTGGAAAAACAGAGTAGCCGTACTCCTGCTCAACGGGGAAATAATCGCTCACCGTGTTATGTGCCTCTACGGAACCACGGCGTTTGATTATACCACTACCAAAAAGCATACTCTCGGCAAGAGTGGTCTTGCCGGAACCCGCACTGCCAAGCAGGGCTATGTTCTTAATTTCGTTAGTCTGATAAACTCTCATATCAAAAGATTTAAAGTGTTAGTAATGTTGTTCTTGCTTCATGGACGAGGCGGCGCTGCGTGCAACCTGCATGCGCGATGGAAAGTTTTCGCCTTGCGGCTCTTCAGCACTGCGGGCGGTGCCAACAGCTTCTGCCTCTTGGTTTATCGCCGCCTAAGATAGGTATTTTTAAAGAAAGAGCCAAAACTTTCAATGTAAAATCTCGCTTTCTTTAAAACTTATTAGTAATTTTGCGCGTCTCATTGCAAATTCGTATCTACACTATGGCCGGCCTGTACATCCATATTCCCTTCTGTGCTTCACGCTGCATCTATTGCGGATTCTATTCTTCTACGCTCTCCGAACTGCGTGGCAGATATGTCGACGCACTGTGCCGGGAGATGGAAATGCGGCGTAACTACTGCAGCGAGCCCATCGGCACCATCTATCTTGGCGGCGGAACGCCGTCGCAACTCTCGCAAGAGGAGGTGGAAAAACTGTTCTATTATATTAATAAGGTGTTCGATGTAGCGGCCGATGCGGAAGTTACGATGGAGATGAACCCCGACGACGTGACGGCTCTGGCCAACCTGCAAGCCTACACCCAGGGGCTTACACGCGTGAGCATGGGTGCACAGACCTTTGCCGATGAGCGGCTGCAGTTCCTGCACCGGCGCCATTCGGCCCGGCAGGTGGGTGAGGCCGTGGAGAAATTAAGGGGTGTTGGAATAAACAACATCAGCGTAGACCTGATGTTCGGTTTCCCCGGCGAAACCTTAAAAGACTGGCAAGCAGACATCCAACAGGCACTGGCATTGGAGGTGGAACATATTTCTGCCTACTCGCTTATGTTCGAGGAAGGCACTCCCCTCTACCGTATGCTGGAACAAGGAACCGTCAAGGAGATTGATGAAGAACTCTCGCTGCAGATGTACGAACTGCTTATCGACAGCCTGACTGCCGCGGGCTACGAGCATTACGAAATCAGTAACTTCGCCCGTAAAGGCTTCCGCTCCCGCCACAACAGCTCATACTGGCAGCAGATACCTTATCTGGGAATAGGCGCCGCGGCTCATTCTTTCAACATAGAGTCGCGACAATGGAACGTGGCCGACATCAGGCAATATATCCAGGCCATAGAAAAAGGCGAGGTTCCGGCAGAAAGCGAGAAGCTGGATGCCGACACCCGGTACGACGACCTGGTAACAACAGCCTTGCGAACCCGCGAAGGTATCGACATCAACAAGCTGGAAACCAAATACAGAGACTATCTGCTCGCCAACGCGCAACCCTACCTCGACAACGGCAAACTGGCCTTGGAAGGCAGCCGCCTGCATCTTACGAGGCAAGGGCTCTACGTGAGCGACATGATTATGAGCGACCTGATGGAGGCCTGACCATCAGCCCTGCTCATACTGCCTGCGGCATTTCTCCTTGATTTCGGCCTCCACCTCCGAGAGCGGACGGTTGTTGGTGATGAGACTCTTCACCCATACGCTCAGCCCGAAGAGCACGATTGCCACTGCCGCACTCAAGAGATAGTTGAGCAACTCACGACCGAACGGACGGTAGTTTATCACCATGATGGCGCCAACAACAGGGATGGCAAAGAGCAACCAGTCGGCTCCGGAGCTCATCTTGTAGCTGTCGATGATGCGTTTGTACTCCGGATTGTTCTCCAGAATCTGCTTCCGGTTCTCCAGCCAGTAAGTTTCAAAGTCCTTCTTCGTTTCCATTTCGCGTGGCAGTTAGTTGTTGTTACGCTTGAAACTCTCTAATTCTTCCTCCTTGTTGTGCGGCAGTATCAGGTTGAGCACAACGCCCACAACGGCACTCAGACCGATACCGCTGAGCGTGAAGTCACCATACGACCATACGGCTCCGCCGATACCGAGCGTCAGAGTAACGGAAATGATGATGATGTTGCGCGTCACGTTCAGGTCTACCCGGTGCTGCACCAGGTTCTGTATGCCCACACTCGCAATGGTACCGAAGAGCATCAGCATGATGCCTCCTAACACCGCTTGGGGAATACTCTGCAGAAGAGCCGACAGTTTGCCGATGACAGAGAACACGATTGCCGTCAAGGCAGCTATGCGGATGACCTGCGGATGGGTTATCTTGGTTATCGACATGGCGCCCGTAACCTCGCTGTAGGTGGTTACGGGAGGACCTCCGAAGAAGGCGGCAGCCAGACATGCCAATCCGTCACCTAACATCGTACGGTGCAATCCGGGGTCTTTCACAAAGTCCTTCCTTGCCACCGCGCTCACCACATACACGTCGCCGATGTGTTCTATCACTGGAGCAATGGCCACGGGAATCATATACACGAGCGGTTCCCACGCAAACTGAGGCAGTTGGAAGTGTGCTATCGAAGGCGGAAGGGCGAACCACGGCGCCGCTGCCACACCCGAGACATCCACCAGCCCCATGCAAAGCGCCACGATGTAGCCAACAATGATGCCGCAAACTACCGGCACCAGCTTGATGAGGCCTTTGCCTAAAGTAAGCACGAGGATGGCCGTAAGGAGCGAAATCATGGCCAGCAGCCAGTTCTCTTTGGCCATGTTGACGGCCGAACCCGAAAGGGTAAGCCCAATCAGGATGATGACTGGCCCGATGACTATCGGTGGGAAGAGCCGGTCGAGCACCCTTCGACCCTGCCATTTTATGAGCCCGCTCATGATAAAATACACCAACGCAACTCCTGTTATGCCTGCCAGTGTGCCCGGCATTCCCCACTGTTTGCTGGCCGCAATGATGGGAGCAATAAACGCGAAGCTGGAACCTAAGAAAATAGGTACTTTCCCTTTCGTTACCAGATGAAAGATGAAAGTACCTATGCCAGCAGTAAACAAAGCCGTCGCGGGGTCGAGTCCAACCAACAGGGGGACGAGAACCGTTGCGCCGAAAGCCACGAAGAGAAACTGCACTCCCACAATTCCTTTCCGCATCGGAGTAAGTCTGATTTCGTTCATAGTCCCTGCAAAGATAGGGTTTTTCTGCTTAAAGTCCAACTAATTGTGAAGAAAAAGGAGCCTTTAGGCAACTACTTTCAAAACTATTTGTTATTTTTGCCAATGAAGTTCTAACCATAAACCTAAAACAACATGACCTCATTGGTATCCATTATTCCTATTCTCCTCTTGTTTGTCCTCATGTTGGGCTTCAAGATGGCAGGCCACAAGAGTGCATTCATCACCTTTGCAGTAACGGTACTGCTGGCTTTGTTCGCAGCACCTGCGCTCGGTATGCTCCCCCAGAAGCTGCAGGGGGCGTCCGTCTTCGGTGTGGTTTGGTGGAGTGTCATCGAAGGAGTGCTCAAGGCGGTGTTCCCTATTCTCCTTATTATATTAATGGCTATCTACAGCTACAACATATTAGTTGAGAGCCGGCAGATAGAAGTCATCAAGAACCAGTTTACCTCCATCAGCGACGACAAGGGTATTCTGGTGCTCATGTTGGTATGGGGATTCGGCGGATTGCTCGAAGGCATGGCCGGTTTCGGTACTGCCGTGGCCATTCCGGCGGCCATTCTCATCGGCCTGGGGTTTAAGCCCATGTTCTCGGCTCTTGTGGCCCTGCTTGGCAACACCGTGGCAACAGGCTTCGGAGCCGTGGGCGTTCCGGTTACAACTCTTTGCAACGAAGTGGCTCCGGGCGGTGCAGCGACCGCCGAGGCCATCTGTGAGACGTCGGCCTTTGCCGTCATCCAGCTCTCTCCCCTCTTCTTTCTGTTGCCGTTCATCATTCTCATGCTGACCGACCACAGCGGCAAGGCTGTCCTCAAAAACATCGTTCTGGCCCTCTGGGTAGGTGCCGTTTCGGTTGCCGTTCAGTATCTCTGCGCCCGCTACTTAGGGGCCGAGACGCCCGCCATTATCGGCTCCATCGCCGCCATCGTGGCCATCATTCTCTACGCCAAGGTATTTGCACCGGGCAAGAAGGCCCAGTTGACCGCTGCCGACGGCACCACTGCTACCGTTGACTTGACAGCAGACAAGCCCTCCTACACCATGGGCGAAACCTTCAAAGCGTGGAGTGTGTACCTGTTTATACTCGTTTTCATCCTGGTTTCCGGGGCACTCTGTCCGCCTGTCAACAACTTTCTGAAGAGCCACCTCGTATCTACGGTTCCGCTGCCCGTCATCGGTTCCACCTTTAAGTTTGGCTGGATAAGCAATGCGGGGCTCATGTTGTTCCTCGGTGCAACGACAGGCGGACTTATACAGGGGCTGAGCCTGAAGCGCCTAATGCTCATTCTGCTGCGCACGCTGGTCAATCTCAAGAACACCATCATCACCATTGTCTGCCTCATTTCGCTGGCTTCGGTGATGAACTACAGCGGCATGATAGCCGCCATTGCATCCGGGCTGGTTGCCATTACGGGCAGTCTGTACCCGCTGTTTGCCCCCCTCATCGGCGCCATCGGCACCTTTGTAACCGGCTCCGACACCTCCTCCAATATTCTCTTTGCCAAGCTGCAGGCCAACGTGGCCGGCCAACTCGGCATGACGGGGCAGGGTTCCTTCTTCGGCGTGAGCGGCTCCGAGCAGAACTGGCTCATTGCCGCCAACACCACGGGAGCCACCGGCGGCAAGATGATAAGCCCGCAGAGCATAGCCATAGCCACGGCTTCGTGCAACATGCAGGGCAAGGACGGCGACATCATGCTGTCCGCCATTCCTTACGCCTTGCTCTATATTGCCATCGGCGGACTGATGGTTTTCCTCGGCGCCTGAAAAAAGAAAGAGCGGATTTCCACTTCGGAAATCCGCTCTCTTTTTGTCTTCGGCCGCACGGCCTATACAATGAGTTTGACCAGATAGAGCGCCACGGGAATGGTGACGATGGCTATACCGATGAAGTCGATGTACACTCCGGTCTTTATCATCTTGGTAATGGGAATGTAGCCGCTGGCATACACGATGGCGTTAGGCGGTGTAGAGACAGGCAGCATGAAGCCCAGAGAGGCCGAAAGAGCCACGCCCACCGCTACCGGAACAGGGCTGAAGCCGGCCGAAACGGCAGCACCGATGGCAAGCGGGCCTATCATGTTGGTAGCTGCCGTATGCGAAGTGAGCTCTGAGAGCAGCAGAGCCATGACGCAGAACACGGCCACCAGCATCAGTTCCGACGGCTCTCCGCCCATCAAAGCTATAATCTGGTTGCCTATCCACTCCGATAAACCGGTGGTGTACATCATTCCGCCCATGGCCAAACCACCGCCAAAGAGCAGCAGCGTGCCCCACTCCACGCCGGCAACGGCGTCCTTCCAGTCGAGTGTCATCTTGTGATGCTTCAGATCAACGGGCAGGAAGAAGAGCAGCAAAGCGCCCACCATGGCCGCAATGGCCTCGGGGAAGAGGCGGTTGTAGGTATTCAGCGCCTCGCTCTCCGTGCCCAGCGTGATGCTCATCACACCCGGCGCAACCCACAACACCACGGCTGTGCCAAAGGCTATCATCGTATTTTTCTGTGCACGAGTCCACGTGCCGAGTTCCATTACCTTGGTTTCAATGAATTGCCGCGCACCCTCTATGTGCTTTACATCGGCCGGGAACATGCGCGAAAGCACCACGTAGGCAATGATGAAATAGAACACCATGGCCACAAAACCCCACACCATCCACTGGAAGAAGCTCACGTGGATGTTGCTCATCTCGCTCAGGAAGCCCAGCATGATGATGTTGGGAGGCGTCCCGATGGGTGTAAGCACGCCGCCGATGGAGCACGCGTAGGCCGTCATCAGCATCAGGCCGGTGGCATATTTGTACGAAGAAAGGTTGACGGTTTTACCGTTTGCGGCCATCATCTCGCGTATTGCCTCCAGCAGACCCAGTGCTATGGGGAACATCATGGCCGCCGTGGCCGTGTTGCTTATCCAGCCCGAGCAGAGTGCACAGGCCAGTCCGATGGCCAGAAAGATGCGCTTGGGATTGTCGCCCACCCACTTCATCGACATGATGCCGTAGGCTATGCGTTTGTCAACACCGTTAACCATCATGGCCTTGGCTATGATGAAGCCGCCCATGAACAGGAATATCATTGGATTGGCAAAGGCTGCAAAGGCCTCCTTCATCTTCACCACGTCCAGAACCACGCACAGCGTCGGTCCCAGCAACGAGGTAACAGGAATGGGGATGGGCTCGGTTATCCACCACATGGCCACCAGGGTCATGATGGCCAGCAGCTTGTGAGCCTCCGGTGTCAGTCCGCTGATGGGCGTAAACCATACCAGCAAGGCGCAAATGGGCCCGAAGATGGCACCTATAATTCTGCGTTTGCGGTCAAAAGACGAATCCTGAGGCGTCTTTTCCTCCTCAACTGTGGGAGTTTTTTCTTTTGATGTGTCGTCCATAAGAATAAGTTTAAAACATGGTATCCGTAGTACTTAATTCCGCAAATATAAGCAATTAATCCATTGCCGGTATCAAAATATCGGAAAAAGTTTTGTTAAAACAAACCTATTTGGCATTTGCCGGCGCCCGTGAACAAAAAAAGCGGCGAAAGCTAACAAGCTATCCAAAAATATTGTATATTTGTGGCCGTAAGTCAACAAATATCATAAAAACCAAACACTACAGCTATGTCGCAACCTACTATCATTGCCATCGTCATTGTTTTGGCTTGCTTCGCGGTCGCCATTTTTGCCTATCTGCACCGCAAACACATCAGCTACAACCTCGAAGATTTGCAGAAGAGCATCGCCACCCTCTTCGGGAGCGACGACTCCCTGCCCCGCAGCAAGTTCCTGATGGGGCTGAAGAACAAGTACAGTTGCTCGCAGAAAGACGCCCTCTACCTCATGGGGCAGGCGCGGGAGCACGGCCTCATTGTCGTTGAAGACGACAAGGTGCGCCCGGCTCGCTAAGCCCAGGCCCGGCGCAGTGCCCAAAGTCCGCATCTGCGCAGGCCGCCTTTGAGGACAAGTGCGCCTTGTCCGCTTTTTTCCTTCTACCCACGAGGGGCTGCGAAAGATAATCCGCAACCCATTGGTTACCAGCTCTTTTACGCGCTCCCGCCAGTTCTTCGGAGCCCGTATTTATGCTCCCCCTTTGCCGGAGGTGCCCTTCAAGGCGCCCGGAGCTATCCTTCAAGCCTCTTGAAGCTACCTTTCAAGGCGCTTGAAGGACAGCTTCGGCAAACAGCATGTAGGTTGTCAAAGAAACTGATGAACTAAAGCGCAATGGCCATCGGCGGCGTCCTGCAGCACGCAGGGCATGGCGGCACTACCTTGTAATAATCATGCACGGAGACGAAGAAACAGGTTTTTTGGTTAAAAAAGCCTGCAACGGCATTGTTATTGGAAAGAAAAACACTATCTTTACGGCAAGGATGACAGGAGCCAAGAAGTAAACCGGCTACCCTGAACAGAAAGAAAAGGCTTACGAAAAGAACGGATACAATGGACATCAGAGAGTTTTTACAGACTTACAGAGAGGCTTTCGGAGAGGCTGCTCCGCTGCCCGTTGCGTTTGGTTACAGCAACGTGTCGGCCGAAGAAGTGCGCAATGTGCCGCGCTGCATTATCGGTGCAATCAGCAAAGTGCGCAATGGGCAGCCGCTGACCCTGACGGCCGGCAACGTAAAGTGCGGAGGCGGAGGCCTGTACACGGGATTTCATGAAATGCCCGAGCGGGTTCCTGCCTATGTCTCGCTTGACGAGCGATACAAGCAGAGCCCCGACATGGTGTGCCAATACATTGCCGGCATGGACATCAGACCGGCGGAGAAGCCTTATCTGAACTTCCGGCGTATGGACACCATACAAACGCTGGACGAGGTTGAGGGAATACTTTTCTGGGCTACTCCCGACATTCTCTCGGGCCTGGCCTCATGGGCTTTCTTCGACAACAACAGCCCCGACGCCGTCTGCACTCCCTTTGCTTCCGGCTGCGCGGCCATCGTGAGCTTTACGGTAAAGGAGAACCGGGAGGGCGGCCGGCGCTGCTTCCTGGGAATGCTCGACCCATCGGCACGCCCTCTTGTGCCCAAGGACGAGCTTACCTTCAGCATACCAAAGGGTCGGTTTGTGGAAATGCTCGGAACCATCAGGGACTCATCCCTGTTTCAACATGCCTTTTCGGTTGTACGCAAGAGAATCAACGGTGAATTGGGAAAGGCTGAACCATAACCGCCGGACATTCACTCCGGCCCAACGAACAAGTAAAATGAAGAAGATTATTTTAGTCATCGCGGCTGTCATGGCTTTCAGCCTTGCCGCCTGTTCACAAAGCAAAACCAAGGAGGAGCCCAAAATGAACGACCCTGCTGCAAAGAAAACGCTGGTAGCTTATTTCTCTGCAACCGGCACTACGGCCGAAGCAGCACGGCAACTTGCCAAAGCCGCCGATGCCGACCTTTACGAGATACGGCCCGAACAGCCTTACACCGATGCCGACCTCAACTGGAACGACAAGCAGAGCCGCTCGTCCGTGGAGATGAAAGACCGCAAATCGCGCCCTGCCATCAAAGGACGGCTGGAGAACGCAGCGCAGTATGACACGGTCTATATCGGTTTCCCCATCTGGTGGTACACCGCACCTACCATCATCAACGCCTTCATCGAGCAGACCGACCTTGCGGGCAAGACCATCATTACCTTTGCCACATCGGGCGGAAGCACCGTAAGCAAGGCCACGCGCGACCTCAAGTCGGCCTATCCCAACCTAACTTGGAAAGAAGGAGGGCTGCTCAACGACCGCTCGCTCAGCGAGGCCCAGGCCCTGGTAGAGCGGATGAAGTAACGCTGCCGGTACCCTGGGGCCGGCTAACGGCATGGCACCAGGGACCGTAAACGGGCAAACCTGCGCGCAACTTTGCCCATCCGGCACTTCCATTTTTTAGTTATCGGTTGCCCTTGGTGTTGTGAATATCGGCTAAAAAGCGTATCTTTGCACTCGGCGGGGTGCATGCTTTCATGCACCTCGCCATACAAACTTAAAGGCAACAGACATGAAAAAGGTAACATTAACGGCAGCCATGATGCTGGCAGGACTTGCCACCACGGCAGCCCAAGACGACCTCAAGCTCATTGTGGGCACGTACACCAACGGCACCAGCAAGGGCATCTATACGCTCAACTTTAACCAGGCCACGGGCGAAAGCTCGCCGCTGGACACGCTGGAAGTTACGAACCCCTCGTACCTCAACGTGAGCAGCGACGGCAAAACCATTTATGCCGTGAGCGAAACCAACGACGACAAGGCAGCCGTAAACGCCATCAGCTTCGACAGCCAGACGGGCCGCATGAAGCTGCAGAACTCCGTGCTCACCCACGGAGCCGACCCCTGCTACGTCGAAACCAACGGCAACATGCTGCTAACGGCCAACTATTCGGGCGGCTCCATGAGCCTCTTCCCCGTTAACCTGGACGGTTCGCTGGGCGAGATGACGGCACAGTTCAAGGGCAGCAAGGGCGGAACGTTCGCTCCCAACCAAGATGCGCCCCACGTACACTGTGCCACCTTTACGCCCGACGGCAGCTACGTGCTGGCTTCCGACTTCAGTAACGACCGCATCCTGATGTACGAGATAACCGGCACGGAGCAAATCAAGGAGGCAGGAGTGGCCGGTACGCTGGCCAAAGGGTCGGGCCCGAGGCACATCGTCTTCAGTCCCGAGAGCCGTTACTTCTACGTAATGAGCGAACTCTCGGGCGACGTGACGGCCTACATCTGGAACTTCGCCAAGCCGCGCAAGATACAGGTCATCAAGTCCGACTCGGTAGGCGGACACGGCGGAGCCGACATCCACTTCAGTCCCGACGGCCGTTTTCTCTACACGAGCAACCGCCTGAAGGCCGACGGCATCAGCATCTACCGGGTGAACAAGCAAACAGGACGCCTCACCAAGGTGGGCTATCAGCTCACGGGCGTGCATCCGCGCAACTTCAACATCACGCCCAACGGCAAGTTTCTGCTCTGCGCCTGCCGCGACTCCAACAAGATACAAGTCTTTGCCATCAATGCTTCCAACGGCCTGCTGGAGGACACGGGCAAGGACA
This sequence comes from Prevotella sp. kh1p2, assembly GCF_900111525.1. Lineage (NCBI taxonomy): Bacteria > Pseudomonadati > Bacteroidota > Bacteroidia > Bacteroidales > Prevotellaceae > Prevotella > Prevotella sp. kh1p2. The sequence goes on along the minus strand of NZ_FOHY01000009.1, from coordinate 124,068 downwards.
TAGAGATAGACAAGCCGGTGTGCGTGAAGTTCTATCCCTACGTGATGCAGCCCGGTTTCGGCGACGGACAGTTCCGTATCATCGAAAAGAAATAAGCTGCAAAAGGTAAAAAGACAATGCAAAATCAGTTTTCAAGAACGCAGATGCTGTTCGGGAAACCTGCTCTGGATACGCTCAGCGGCTCGCGTGTGGCCGTGTTTGGCGTGGGTGGCGTAGGCGGATACGCAGTAGAAGTGCTGGCGCGCAGCGGCATCGGGGAGCTCGACCTCTTCGATAACGACAGCGTTTGCCTAACGAATGTGAACCGGCAGATATTCGCCCTCCTCTCTACCGTGGGCAAGGCAAAGGTAGATGTGGCCGCAGAGAGGGTGCACGACATCAATCCCGCCTGCATCGTACACCGCTACCAGATGTTCTACATGCCGCAGAATGCCGATGAGATAGACTTCAGCCACTTTGATTACGTGGTGGACTGCATCGACACCGTGACGGCCAAGATAGAGCTGGCACGGCGCTGTTACGAGCTCCACATCCCCATCATCAGCAGCATGGGGGCTGCCAACAAGCTGGACGCTACGGCTTTCAGGGTGGCCGACATCAACAAGACGAAGATGGATCCGCTGGCTAAAGTCATACGAAAGAAGCTCCGCAAGCTGCACATACCGCACTTGAAGGTGGTGTACAGCGAGGAGCAACCGCTCAAACCCATTGATGATGAGAGCATCTGCAGCCACTCCGACTGCAACAGTCCTGACAAGGACATAAGCAAGTGCACCCAACGGCGCACCATACCGGCCAGCAACGCCTTTGTTCCTGCTGCCGCGGGGCTTATCATAGGGGGTGAGGTGGTGAAGGACCTTATCAACAGCGCCCACACCATGCGTATCAATCCAGACGACGCAGAGGCCAACGCGCAGGCGCAGGAAGCTGCCCGCCGTGCCGCCCTGCACAAGGAGAAATACCGGCAGATGTGCATAGCCAAGGAGAAAGGTACGTGGGAGGACAACAAGGTGGTTATGCCCTTGCCAGTATAACGGCCTGCACCAGTCCGCGTACAACAAGGAAAACGAGGAACGAGAGCCACAGGGCATGGTTGCCCAACAGTGGCTCAAAGAGCAGATAAAGCCCAAAGAAGCACGCTGCCGCCACGGCGCTGGAAACCAGCATGCCCCGGGTGGCCGTGATGCCGATAAAGATACCGTCGTAGATAAAGGCGGCCACGCCGCACGCGGGTATCAGTACGGCCCACCAGAAAAACGGGCGGGCGGCGGTAATCACCTGCTCCTCGTTGGTGAGCAGGTGCAGGAACGGCACTCCGCCCAACGCGTAAACGGCCGTGAAGAGCAGCGTCATCCACGCTCCCCACTTGAAGAGGCAACGCACGGTGGCTGCAAAGGCGGGCTTGTCGCTGGCTCCGAAGTATCTGCCACTTAAGGCTTCGCCGGCAAAGGCAAAGCCATCCATGACGTAGCTGAAGAGCGTAAAGAGCGTGATGAGCAACGTGTTGACCGACAGGATGAGGTCGCCCCGGCGGGCACCGGCCGAGGTGAAAAACAAGTTCACGGCCACTAAGAAAAGCGTTCGGATAAAAATGTCGCGGTTCACGGTAAAGAACTGCCGCATGGGGGCTTTGGCATAAACGGCCTGCCAACGGCTTCTCACCGCACCAAGACCTTGTTTGCGGCATTCTCTCCGGCAGAACGCAAGCGCCAGCAGCACGCCTGCCCACTGGGCGGTCAGTGTTCCGGCGGCTACGCCGTCTATCTTCATGCCAAGACCGAAGACAAAACCCAGCGAAGCAACAATGTTTACCACATTCTGCAAAACAGACACCAACATGGGTATGCGCGTATTCTGCAGCCCGATGAACCACCCCGTGAGACCGTAGAGGCACAGCATGGCGGGAGCGCCCCAGATACATATATTAAAATAGGTGGAGGCCAGCGACATGATTTCTGGCGAGGGGTGCATCAATTCTAAGGCTGCCCAGCGCAGCGGTTTCTGCAAAAGCAGAAACGCGAGAGCTATCAACAGGCCTACCGTGAGGGCGCGAAGCAGCACATTGAGCAGTTCCTCGCGGTCGCCGCGGCCATAGGCCTGGGAGGTCATGCCGCTTGTTCCCATGCGCAGAAAGCCGAATATCCAGTAAATGACATTGAATATCATGGAGCCTACGGCAATGGCTCCAATATAGGCGGCGTTGCCCATGTGGCCTACAATCGTTAGGTCCACAAGCCCCAGGAGCGGCACCGTGACGTTGGAGACAATGGACGGTACCGCCAGCTGAAGTATCTGCCTGTCGTGAATACCCATGCCGGCTGTCAGCCTAAGGGAATTACCGCTCTACAGGCTTGCGGGCTTCCTGCCAGGCCATGATGCCGCCGCGGAGGTTTGTTACCTTGTATCCTTGCTTGGCAAGCAACTCGGCTGCGTGGGCCGAACGGCGTCCGCTGCGACAGTAAACGGCAACGGGGCGCTGCTTGTCGAGCCGCGACAAGGCTGCTGAAAAAAAGTCGGCAGCCTTTACGTCCATGTTCACAGCCCCGCCGATGTGGCCCTCGGCAAACTCCTCGGGCGTGCGCACATCAACCAGCTGTACGGTTGTGTCACGCTGCAAATACTGCTCAAACTGGGTTACATCCATGTCGGAATACGGCTGCTGGGCGCAGGCACCGAAGCAGGAGCCCAACAGGGCCATTATCAAAGTTTTCAATTTGCTCATCATTTTCATTTTGTTTTATTCATCCATAATCCCTGTCCGGCGTCTATACGCTGATGTTTCTCGTCCAGGGTGTATATCTGTTTGGTGCCGTCGGCAAAGCGGCAATAGAGTGCGCCGTTGTCATCGCCGGCTGTCCTGGCATAAAACCAGGAGCCTTCGGCAGCACGGTCGCCCACTGCTTCGCGAATATATTTGCGGCCGACGGAGAGCATGATGGTACCGAAACTGGTTTCTGTAGTCCAGTTACCCAACAACCAGTGAGGGCTGCCGGGCTGTGGCTTGACGCCTGCCATCAGCGAATCGAAGTCGAGCACGGCATATTCGCCGCTCACCTCGGTCGTGTCCGAGTCCAAGTCATCAGACTGATAAGAGTGGTCGCAACTGCGAAGCATGAAGAACATGAACACCACGAAGCACACCAATCCGCCTATGCAGCCTTTGAAGAAGCAACCACGGTTACGCCGATGGTAATCAGGTACATACGGTATTTGTTGCTGTTGCGGCTGTTGCCAGTTGGAAACAGGGGCTGCAGCAGGTTCCTGTCTGGGTGGCGCTTGCTGCGGCCGGGGTTCCGTTTCTGCTGCTGCAGGTTTCTCCTGCCGCTGCTCCACAGGCTCTGCGGGCCGCTCGGGAACGGGCGGGGGCGCTGCCGTTGCAGTAATCTCTTTATCTGTTGGCGCATCATCGGGTACGGCATAGGTGAACGGCAGGCCGCATCGGGGACACACGCATGCCACCTCCTTGATGCCGGCTCCTGCCTTGACATCGTACCTGAATCTGCATTTAGGACACTTTACTTCCACGCTTTCAATCGCTTTTCGTTACACACTACCTACTCGAAACGTACAACGGCCTTGCGGGTTACACGCCACACGCCCGCCTCGAAGGTGGCTACGCCCTCTTCTTCGGTAATGATGTGGTGGGGCATGGTGTGCGAGTTGCCGTTTACCTTGCATACGGGCTTGATGAACTGGCTGATACTGATCATGGCCGAAGCAATGGCATCGGCCGTATCCATGAGGATAAACGTACCGTTGACACCATCTTGCGTGGTGAGCTGGTAGATGCTTTTGCCTATCTGCTCCTGCACGGAGAAGTTGGCAAAGACACCGTCGACCGACGGCGCACCAAGGTAATAACGCGCCTCTGCCGTGGCTGGATGGATGGCAACGGGCGCCACCTCGCTCAGTCCATCCATATTGATACCAATACCGGGAGACGGCTGCGACTGTTCTGCTGCAGCTGCTTCGGTTCCTCCCTCTTCAGTGGCAGCGGGTTGACTTGCCAACTGCTCCTCCAGCGCAGTCACCCTGCGTTCCAGTATCTTGACGCGTTTCTCCAGTTTGGTTATCAGCTCTGTAGCCGACGGGCCCTGTTGGATTTCCTCTTCCGGGGCAGTTTCTTTCTTGCCGAAGAATCCCATCATCAGTCCTCCTTCAGGTTTTCAATCAGGTTGTCGCGGATGCTTCCGATGACAGGATAGAAGAACATGGTGTCCTCTATCTGGTCGGAGCCGTTCTTGTCTTCCTGATTCTTGTTTACAAAGTTCCATCCGTTGATGAGATAGTGCTCCAAGTCCTTGCTCACAAGTTCCTTGAACAGCTGCAATGCCTTATTCTCCACCAGGAAGCGGTCCACTACATGAATGTCGTCACAGAACTGGCAGAAGAAGTCGTTAAACTCCCTGACCTGTTCTACTATCTTGCTCCGTATCGCGGCGCTGTCCATATCGTCGTAGACAAGATGCTCCTTGTCAATCATCGAATAGTTGTATTTCAGCGTGCTGTCGAAATCGTCCATCAGTCTGTTCAGGTCGTTCACTTGGCTGCAACCCGTAACATCGCTCACCTGGAGCAATGCCCCGCGACAGGTAATCTGCTTAGGTTCGTTCTTCTCCATGACAATGCTGAAGCCGTCGGCATCATACTTTTCATTGTAAACTCGCTCAAAGACAGCCTGCGTAATGAGGTCAAGGTCGCGCTGACTGCCCACGATGTCGAGCACCTTGGAGCCCGTTCCGCTGAACATTACCGAGCGAGGCTTCTCCATGCTGCGGTGCTTCATCATCTTTGCCACATAGTAAATAAGCGTTACGTAGAAGTAGATGAAGATGATTTTGCGCCAGCCGTCCTCGTTGAGACGCATGTTGTAGGAGAACACGTCGTTGCCGTTCACAATCTTGTTATTGATGACCGAGAAGAGGAAAGCATTGATATCCTCGCTCTTGCGCTTGCTCACAATGTCGTCAAGAATGCCCAGAAGCTCTCCGTATTTATCCTCATCAGCCTCAAAAAGGTGGCGGAAATAGCTGACATACTTCACGAGCATGGGGTTGGAATCGCCGTGGGGAATTTCGGAAAAGCCGTCACCAAAGAGCACATTGGCCGCAAAGCGGAATGAAGTGAGCATTGTCGGCTGCTGTGCATTTGACTCGAATACCACCACATCACTTGTTCCGCCGCCTATATCGATGCTGGCAACAGTGGAAGCAGAGCCGCGGAACTTGCTCGAACGCTTATAGAAGTAATATGGAGCAACCGATTCGGGCATCTGAATAAGATTGTTTTCATTGGGTTTCACACCGAAAACATCCTCAAAAATCTTGTTCCAGGTCTCCCCCATCTTGCGTACATTGCCCACCTTCATGCTCAAAGGATAGAACCAAACGAGGCGTGTTTTGGCTATGTCGCCATTCTCCAGCAACACTTTTGTGCGCATAAGCAGGGCAAGCTCGGTGAGATAAGAACGCACCCGCTTGCTTGTTGCAATCTCCGTAGACCACTTGAGGTTAGGAACAATGCGGTTATGGAAGCCGATACTCTCCTTCTCATAGATGAAAGGAATATTGGCATCGCCGAGTGCCACGATGTTGTCAACATTGTCGGCATCCATGCGTTCACACTCTGAAAGAACCGTACGCTGCGGGAATCCGTAGCTATCTCCGATGGACTTGGGCAGGAATTCCTGCTTGATAATATTGTCATAGTAGAGTTCCTCGCCATTGTAAAGCGTGGCCAAGAGGCGGTTCGTGGCAACGGAATCTATCTTCAGCGGCTCCGGCATGGCATTCTTACCGTGCATGCTCTCTACATGCGTGTTCGTTGTACCGAAGTCTACGGCAAATGTAAACTCGTCATGGCCGGGTATATAGTCAGGCCAGCGCGGGCAAACCACACCCTCTACAGCCTTATTTCCCCGCTCATCAGAGAGCGTTACATTCATGTAGTCGAAGTCGCTCGACAGTTTGTAGTAGCAAGAACCAACCCTACTTTCGGCCTTCAGGCTGCGTTCGCGGGCTATGACATCATTCTCGCCTACCTTATTAAGGTATCCGTTCTTATAGAAATCGAGCGACAAGCGGTAGTTAAACAACAGCCCGAGCGCACGGTCTACAAGTTGCACGTTATACTGTTTGAGCCCGGGAGCATGAACAAACGGGAACACGCTCACAGCAAAAGGCACTGTGATGAAGTAGCCCCGGTTGTTCTTCCGGTCGTAAGTCAGGTCCACATTGTGGGCTGCCACATAGTTTCGCTCTAAGGTAATGTACTTTCCCTGCTTCTTAACGGGAATCCGGAGAATGGCTTTCACCGTCTCCACTTGTCCCGTTTGAGTGTGCAGCAATTCAAACTTAGGACGACCGCCAATCGTTCCCCACAGGTCCTTCACGTCAAAATACTTGAAGAAGAGTGGTTTCAGAGGCAGTACGAAGTCGCAGTCGTCGGTCTCACGACTGCCTTTCGACATGTTTCCGTCGAAGAAGCAGTCACCGTCTATACGGTAATCGAGCTTGATGAGAGCCGGCTGGAAGAAGTCGTCGTCCGTCAACCAGGGGTATTGATGGGCCGTGGCAGGCAGCACACGCTTCTCCGGTTCCATGGCATAATCATCGGGCGTGATGACTGTTGCATCGTCCCAGTTGCTGGTTACGTATCTGAAAGGCTCTGTCTGGGGGGCATTCAAATGGTTCTGGAGCACCAGCGGGAGTCTGCCTTCCACCTTACGTGAAGGCACTATCACGAAGTCACTCTCCTCAATCGACCGCAACACGTCTTCCTTACGAGCACAATAGAAAGGCACCCCGAGTGCCTGGACACCTTCGTCCAGCTTTGCAAAGTTCACATCCAAATACGTTTTGGCACGCTCTATGGCTCCCAAGTCCATTGCCTCGGGATTACCGATGTCGGTGAGGATGGTCTGCTGCAGATTGACAGACAGCAGGCGGAAGTTCGTTATCAGGTAACTGTTTACCTCGCCGCAGTCTCTTTTGAGTTCCGGATAGGCCGTGAAGAGGGCATACACGTACTTGATGAATTTCTCATTGCGCATATAGAGCGGCCGCCAGAGGTCGAACAGGTTGACATTCTGCTCCACCGGGATGTCATACATGTTGGCATTTGCATTTGGCGAAGCCATGAACAGCGTGACAGGCGACGTGCCGCCAATAACCTGATTGCCATAGACCAGGAAGTAGAGGCGGTCCATCTTGTCGAAGTTGAATGCTTCCTTGTCCTGTTCCAGAAACATTTGCAACGTCTCGCCCAGCAGCTTGTGCTGGCTGTCATCCTGCAAGCGTTGCAGTTCCACCGGCTTGTTCCACTCGATGATGCGCAGCTGTGTGCGCAGTTCGGGATAGTTGAAAAACAGCTGGGCTATGTCAAGTGCATTGGCAACGAGCTTCTCGTCCATCTGTTCTCCCTGCAGGTTGGCATGCGTGGAGAGGCGCGAGAAGGCATTCTTCACCAAATCCATCTGCGCAAAGGGGCTGGGTATGGCCGTGCGAGGCTGGGTAGACAGACCGCCGTTGGGGTCGGATATCATGTTTATCTCGTCGGCGCTGTACTGATTACTCAAGGGTATCCAGCCTTCGCCGGATGTCTTGTTGTTATATGATAGTATCTTTGACATGAAATATCAACATTAAATAATTCCGTTAAACTTCTCGTCTATAACCTTGTCGAGCGTTTCATCAAGCAGGTCAAGCAGCCTGAACGCCACCTTGTCGGAGCCGTACTTGCCGGCTTTAACCGCGGTTTGCGAGTTCTTGTTCAACGCAGAAAGCAGTGTCTTGTAATCAAAGGCCGACTTAAAGAAGCCTGTCTTGGGAGCCACGTCCGTAATGGCTTCACTCAAACTCGTGGTATCCAAGTTGAACGGAACAAAGCTCCGCTGGTTGCCGCGCAGCTCCTTGAGCCACTGCAAGTACGAGACATAGAAGTTGGCCGTGAGCGTGGTGAAGAACGAAGTTGACAGGAATCCGCTCGTTATCTCGGGTTTATCCTCGGTGTAACCGCGCCCGATGTCGCTCTTGAGCTGATTGGTGATGTACATATAAGCAAGGTGGAACTTCACCATCTGCCGGTTCACGAACGAGCGGGTGGGCAAACCGAAGTCCTTCAGGCTCAGCGTATTCTTGTCGTTAGCCAGTCCGTACTCCTTGTAAATGGGGTTCTGCGCATTGCCGTCGACAGTGCGCAGCTGGTCGTCGGGTATCGAGAGGAAGTCCAACACCGACAAGGCTCCCACGTACTCCACCACGTGGGCGTCGTTGCGCTGCCCGTTTCCGCCCGGGTCATTGTAGTAGGGGTTCGACGGAACCTCATCGCCCACATAGTAGCAGGCATTGATTTTAGACAGCGGAAGGTCTACTCCGCCCTGACGGAGACCGGTAAGGTTGTCGTGATAGTAGAACAAAGCCGATTTGGTCTTCGATATGAAGTCGGCCCGCGAGATGGGGCTGTTCTCGTCCTGCTGCACGTTGAAGTACGGCAACACCGTGAGGGCGCCGATGCGTGCGTCGCGCAAGTCGCCCCGGTTGTTTATCATCGTGTTGTTGCCCGCGTTGCGTATGTTCTTCACAATGATGGGATAGCCGGCCGCACCGGTACCTCCGAAGATGGAACTCACGATGAAGATGCGGTCGTTCTTCTGGAATACGTTGGAGAACTGACGGAACTCCTCCGAGTCCTTGAACTCGTTCAGCGCCACGCTGCCTATGTTCGGGCTACCCACAAAGCCTATGTCCATCTTTGTGTCCAGCTGGTAGCTGGAGAACATCATCGATGCCAGGGCCTGGTTGGCCGTGTCGAGCGTAGAGTAAGAGATGAAGTCCTGGAACTTCTTGGACTCCACGGCGCCCATGTTGAACAGGAACGTGTCGCTCAGGTTGGAGCCGTTGGGCAGGATATCCGAAAGAGTTGATATCTTGGCAGAAAAGAACCCGCGCGTTACATCCACCGTATCGCCGTAGAGCGACTGGCGGATTTGCTTGTACCAGCGCAGCAGATTGTCGGTACGTTTCAAGTCCTCATTGGCCTTGTGAGGGTCAACGATGATGGGAACTATCTCCAGCGGCACGGGCTGCCCGGCCTCGTTGAGAGGATGTATTCCGGCGGCAAGCTGCATGACCAGCGGCCGCATGACGCGCGACCCGGTACCGCCTACAAGAAATAAGAATAATCTCACGTTATGTTTTTATTTTATTTGACTAACTGATGGCATGCTCCCCTCGCGGTGCATGCCGTTTGGCCCGGCCCACTTATTCGGGTATTGGCGTGTGGCGGCAGTTGGACGACCACCAGCGAATGGAGAACGAGGCCACCACGAAGAGCACTACTTCCACCAGCATGTCCATCACGCAGAAGCTCACAAGCTGTGCGCTGAAGTCGAGACCGTCGGCAGAGAAGATTTTGTCCGGATAGATGTAGTTGATAACGGGTGTAACCACAGCCCCTGCCAGCAGCACGATGAGCCAGTGATACCAGCGGCTGAAGCTGACAGAGTTGATGGCATAGTAGAACAGCCCGGCCGTAGCCCAGGCCACGGCAGCCGTTACCAGCGCCACCATGAGGTACAGGTTCTGGTTGTACATCTCGTTGGAGAACTCGCGCTCATAGTACAGCGCCTCGAACAGAGGGCTTGCAAAAACCACAAACAGCACTGTAATGACCAGGCCGGCTATCAGTAATACTGAATTTTTCATTTCCTTATTCTGTCAATCTTTAAACTTCATTTTCAATTCGAAATAGTAAGGCTCGCCCTCCGAGTTCTTGCGGTAGCTGTTGTATATGCCCTGAAGCAGATACTTGAGGCCGAAGGTTGTGCGGGCGTCTACGCTGGTATCATCGTCGTTCGAGGAAGCCTCAACCCACGCGGGCAGGCGGTTCATCAGTTTGATGCGCACCTCCTGGTCGTTCTTCATCTCCTTCATTTCCAGAATGAAGATGTGGGTGGCCTTGTCCAAATACTTCTTTTCGGCGGGCGTAACGTCCTTGTCTGATATCTTGCGTATCTCCCTGATGGTGATTTTATCGTCCGATTCTACCTCGTAGTTGGCCGCATCGGTCAGGTAATCCTCGTCTATGAGCATGCCGTCGAGGTTCACCGCCAGCGCCAGACGTATGTCGCCCGAGTTGCGGTCAACCTCTACGTTGTCTATATCGGTTATCTGCGTGCTTTGTCCCCGTTCGGGTTGGAACCGGCCGCGGATGTCGGGATTGTTGAGCAGGATGGAATAGTAAGGCTCGTAAACGTCGTCGGTCTCGAAGAGATACATGTCCTCGTAGCCTCTGAGGTCGGCAAAACGGGCGAAGGGAATGTAGCTCTTGTCGGTCGTCAGGCGGGCTATGTTGTCGTTGCTACCCACCACCACGATGTAGTACGGGCGCCTGCCGTTGTACTGCCTCACGCTGTTGTTGTAGGCATAATAGGGCCCGTTGAAAGAGCCGTTCATCTTGATGATGAGCATGCTCTTGTTCCTCACCTCGCTCTTGAACACCGCATTCGTCATTCCCTGCGCCTCGGCAAACACCTTCTGCGGGTTTACGCCGGCCATGTTGCGCGTGGAGTAAATCATGTCGGTTACGAGTATGCTGATTTCATCGTCGCCCGTCTTGTTCAGAATGTTGTCGAAGATGGCGCCGAAGTCGGTGTACGATGGGTCGCCAATGCCCTTCGTAGCCTCAAAGATGTTAGGGTCGCTCAGGAACTTGCGGAACCCTTGCGGGTAAGCGTTCACGTTGCTGTTCACCACATAGATGCGGTTGTCGTTGTCGGGCAGGTTGTTCAGCATCTGCACGATGGCCGCCTTGAAGCTGCCGTCGCCTGCGGGCGAGTCGTATGCCGTCATGGAGCCCGACCGTTCCAGATAGAACTTCACCTTCAGGGGCTTGCCGCCGATGCCCACGAACTTGATTTCCCTGGCCGGGCGGCGACCTTCGAAGAAGTCTTCGATGTACTCCTTCACGGCGTCCACGTTGATGCGGTCGCCGTCGTAGAACTCCTTCAGGCGGGCCTTGTTGCTGTCCAGGAATCCGGCTATCTTGCTCCAGTCGTCGCTGTCGATAGTTGCATCGTCGGCCGCCAGCTCCGTCAGCAGTCTGTTGAATTCTTTTTTCTGGCCGTTCCCGCAGCTTGCCGTAGCCAGCATAAGCACGCACAACGACGCACAGAAAACGGTTCTCATTCCCTTTCTCATGTCCTCAAGACGTTATTACAAGTAATTTAGTTGCAAAAATAAGAAAAATATATCAGATAACACCTATATAGAATAAAAGATTTAATATTAATCAACAAAAAAGGTTTACCGTCCGTGAGCGTCTTCTCCGGCAGTCCGACCCGTCAGCGGGCGCAGTGCACGCGCCACGACCGCTGCCTGGCGAGGCGGCGGAAACCACGCGGAGCATCTTTGTTTGTAAAGAAAACATGCCGAAAAAACGTGCAATCATTCTGCTCGAACCAGCAAACGGAACCCTCGTTTGCAGTCGCTTTCGGGCCCGTTTGCCACCTCCGTAAGTGCTGAATGTGGCCTTCAAAGTCGCAAAAGCTATGCTTTAAGCCCCTCGGAGCTATGCTCTTTAGCGTAAGGAGGCCATCTCCTTACGATAGTGAGGCCATCTCCTTACAGTAGTGAGGCCATCTCACTACGATAGTGAGGCCATCTCACTACGATAGTGAGGCCATCTCACTACGATAGTGAGACCATCTCACTACGGCCAGGAAGTATGCTATAAAGATAAAACACTGATACTCAACGAATTACGAAAACGGCCCAAAACGCGTGTATTTGCGACCAAACGGACGGTTGCCGGCAAATACGCGAAACCTGAGAGGGTATTTGTAAAGAAATATAGGCAGGCTTTTCTCATGCCCCAACATCACGAAAAGTGCCGAAGGCGGACACCTTGCCTGTCGCTGTCTGCGGCAGGCCGTCCGTCTTCGGCACAGCTTCTTCTAACAGTTTTCTAACAGTTGTGGTTAAAAGTGCATCCGTACATCGACGCCGAACTGCACCGGATTGCCCCGCTGGGCAAACTCATAGCTCCGCCCGGTTGCAGCGCTGTTTACGGCAAAGGTATTGTAACGCGTGTTGGTAAGATTGCGGCCCCACAGGCTAAGCACCACGGCACCGAAGTCGGCATCGGCATGTGCGCCCGCCACGGCATAGAACTTCTGGCAGTAGGTGTTGGCTTCGTCCCAGTAAATCTTGCCCCTTCCGCTCACGTTGGCACCTATGGTGACTGCCCGCAGCCCGCTTTCGGCAATGTCGATGCGGTAGTCGGCCGAGGCTGCAAACGTGTGCTGCGGCACAAAGGGTATCTTGTTGTCCTCGTAGCTCACCTCCTTCAGCGCGCCTTGCTCCGACAGGCTGTCGGTATAGTCCTTGAATACGGCGTGGGTGAAGCCGTAGCACGCGCTCCAGCTCAGATGGTCGTCAAAGGCCTGTCCGCGCAGCGAAGCCTCGATGCCGCAGCTCCGTGCCCTGCCTGCATTCACCATCATGCGGCCGAACCCGTAGTTGCCGGCCATGACGGAGAGCTGTTGGTTGTGCACCTGCATGTAGTAGGCAGCCAGGTCAAGCTGCACGCTGTTGTCGAAGAGGTTGAGGTGCGTGCCGGCTTCATAGTTCCAGCTGGTCTCGGGGTCGTAGGATATGGTGTGGCGGATGTTGTCGTAATCCTGCTCCGTATGCGGAATGTCGTAGTCGCCCCGCTGTGAACTGTTCCTGTTGAGTTCGGTCTGCAGGATGTCGGAGAACATCTGGAAGTTGAACCCTCCGGCCCTGTAGCCCTTGCTCACCGTAGTGTAAACGTTGCTTCCGCTGTCATCTATCCTGTAGCTCAGGCCCAGTTTGGGCAGCAGCTGGTTGTAGCTGTTGTGCATCTCGTCCTGCAGCAGCGAGGTGAGAACTACGGTTGCCTCGGTTCCCATCACATTGGCAGTGGACGTCATCTTGGCACTCGTTTCGTATGACAGCTTCACCCGGCTGTAGTCATAGCGCAGTCCGAGCGTGGCGGTAAGCCTGTCGGTGAGGTCGAAGCTGGACTCATGGAACACGCCGAGGTTGAGTTGCGGCGTATGGAACAGGCCCGGAACCGAGGCCAGGTCCACGTCCATGCTCACTCCTCCCCTGCTCTCTATCATTTGCTGCGCCATGGCCATGGCCTGCTCCATCGTCATTCCCTGCGCCGTAAAGCGTCCGGCCATGGAGCGCACCATAGCGTTGTACATGGCGTTGCGTATCGTGCTGCCCAGGAAAGCATCCATCTCGCCGTCAAAGTGGACGGGAGCCACGGTCTTCTGCCACTGATAGGAGCCGAACGCACCTGTGGTCCAGTGCCATATTCCTTTGCGGTTGCCCTTCAGCACGAGCTCTTCGGTAACGGCGTTTTGGTGCTGCCGCTCCTCCATGTGCATGAAGTCGGCAGGCAGATAGTCGATATCCATCATCATGTAATCCTTCAGATACTGGTAGCTGGTGGTGGAGTTGAAGTCGAAACCGTTGCCCTTGTAGTTGAAGTCGAGCGCCGTATTGAAGATGTTGCGCCTGTAGTTGCTCTGCCGGTTGGTAGCAGGAGAGGCCGTGCGGCCGGTCTCCGCGTCGAGCACTCCATAGGGGAAGCCGTTCTGGCGCACATACTGATAATCGGCAATGTAGTTTATCCCGACGCGCGAAGTTGGCTGGAAGACGAGCCGCAGCTTGCCTCCGCCCTCGTTGTACCTGTCGGCCCGCTCGCCCGTAGTGGCGTTGCGGAAGAAGCCGTTCTGCCCATTATAGAAGCCGCCAATGGAGAATGCGAACCTGTCGCTTACCTTATTATAATGTGTAAGCTCAACGTTGCGGTACCAGCGGGAGCCTAATCCCAGGTTCACATCAGTGCCCTGGTAGTTCATCGGGTTACGGGAATACATCCTCACGATGCCTCCCTCGGTGTTCTGACCATAGAGGGTGCCCTGCGGACCGCGCATGATGTCGACACGCTCCAAGGCATACGAGTGGAAGTTATACGCGCTCTTGCTCAGCAGGGGCATGCCGTCAACGTAGATGCCCACGGCCGGACTGTTTACGCGGGAGCCTATTCCCCTTACGTAGATGGACGAAGTGTAGCGCGAACCGTAGTTGGGCATGGCGAGCGAAGGCACGTAGGCAGAGAGCTCGCGCAGGTCGCGCACGTTGAGCGACTGCATCTCGCGGACCGAAAACATGTTGCTGCTCAACGGCTGCTGGCGCAGGCGGAACTGCTCTTTGGGCTGCGATACCACAAGAACTTCATCCAAATCAAATACTCGGGAAGAATCGGCTAAGCTGTAAATCGGGCGTCCCGGTATGGTTACAGCCTGCATGGAGGAGGACATAACAGCGCCTACGGCTGCTGCCATCAATAGTTTTTTATTCATAAGAAGGTAACTTAATGCGTGCAAAGTTACACATTCTTTAACAAAACAGCAATCCTTATTTGTTAGGAATTTAGTGCTCCGCAGTGCGGACAACGGCCCTTTCGGTGCATTAGTGCACCGCAGTTGCCGCACACGTAGACCGTGTGGCTGTGGCGCAGGTACAACCGCACGGCGTAATAGGCATAGAGTGCCAGCAGCGCATAGCCCACATAGTAGAGGGTGGTGATGCTGAACACAATGTAGTTGACGGCACACACGGCAGCCAGTCCAAGCAGATAAGTCACGGCTTCGCCCACTGGCAGCAGGTGGCGGATGTCGTCTACAGCTGCCAGTCCCACTATCAGCATGGCCCATACGGATGCCAGGAAGATGCCCAATATCAGCGGAACGGAGAACGGATTGAGCGTGGGATGGAAGTAGAAGTGCCTCCACATCTCGGGGGCGAACAGCTGGATGCTGGCATAAAGCGTGGCCGAAGCCGCCACCAGCAGTGCCAAGAGCGTGGGATAGAAGGAGTCCACGTCGCGCAAATGGACGATGTAGGCTTTCTTCTTCAGCAACCGGCGCATCAGATAGCAGGAGCCTATGAAGCAAATCACAATGAGGAAGATGAGCAGATGCACGTCAGAGAAGGTGGAAATGAACTGTGAAATGGGGTCGTCGGGCACCACGTTGGGTATCAGTTTCGACTCATGTATCCACCCGAAGGTTTCCTGGTCGCGGGCCACCTGCACCCACACGGAGTCTATGGAGTCGTTGGGCAGGATGCGGATGTCGGCTACCACGAGGCGGTCATGATGCTTCACGCTCAGCGAGTCGGTCTCCATGTGGCTCACGACTTCCTCCGGTTGCTGCCGAAAAAGGACGAGCGAATCGGCCTTGACAATGAAGTTGAAGTTGTTGGTATAATGGTGGGTCGATGAGAACGATAGCGAGTCGCGCTGCCGCTCGCTGTATTGAACGTAGGCATCGGAGGTCTTGGGCTGCTGGTGATAGCAGGAGCTAAGGCCCGGGAGGGATAAGACCACGCACGCCATGATGTAAACGTAATGCTTCAAGTTGCTCATTCCTGGTTTTATATAATAAGGTAAAACTCAAACGTTGCAAGCCTCCGGCCGTCACTTCGCATGCGGTGAGGCGTCGGCCAGCACATTCATCTGGCACTCGTTGCACCTGAATTCCAGCATGAACCTGCGCCCGTCGCCCAGCCGCAGGTAAAGAGGCTCTTTCCAGGTGGGCTTCTTTCCGCCTTTCAGAACACAGTAGCCCAACGAATAACGGATGCAATGGCGGCACTGCATGATGACGGGCCGCGCGTGGCGGGCATCCACCTCAAAGGCCTCGGCCACGTTTTCCATTCCCCTGCTCTCGTAGAACTCACGGGCCAGATGGTTGGAGATGTTGTACAGATAGGGATAGGTCTTGTACTCGGGCTGCCATATCAGCTGCTCCTTTTGCGGCACCACGGCCTGCGGAGCAGCAGGTTTCTCGCTGCGCGCAACGGTTTCGGCCGCCGCCAGAAGTTGCTCCACCACACTCCGCCGCAGGTCGGCCAGCATGCTGGAGGGCACGAAACAGCCCTCTGCCCCGCCTTCTATCCGTACGTTCCGGCACGTGTAGGGCGTGTTGCCCAGCTTGGTAAGCTGGTACACGATGTTGTCACGCTGCGGTTTCCGGGCCTCCTGGTGCTCAAATTCTACGGTGGCAACGGCCGTGGAGGCCCCGCCGGCCGTAGCTGCCTGAAGCCTGAAGCCGCCCGCAGTGGCAGCAAATGTCATGTCGAGAGCCAGCTTACGTTCTGCCGTAGGCCCGGCGAGAATCTTCTCAAAGGCCACGTCGTTGTTGCGATACAGAGCCATTCCGGGCCGCAGATGCTCCGGCATCTTGAGCGGAAAGAGGCGGTTGCCCTCTGCCCGGTTCACCCGGAAGCCCTCAAGTTCATGCGCGGCGTTGATGAAGCAGAGACCGTCGCCATTGGCAAAGGCCGCCGTTCCGGCCACGTTGAAGCTGTTACCGCGCAGCTCCTTCACACGGCCAACGAACTCGCCCAGGGCCTTGGGCGTGTCGAAACTGGCGATGTCGGGCTGCCGACCGTTCAGAAAATAAGTGGTGAAGCCGCGGTTGAAAGTCTTGTGCAGGTTGGGTGTAAAGGCATACTGCACCTCTCCGCGCGACGCCCGGCAATACTCTCCGGGCCGTTTCCGGATGAGCCGGTCCAGTTGCCGGCTGTAGGCAGCCACCACGTTCTTCACGTATGCCACGTCTTTCAGCCGCCCCTCAATCTTGAAAGAGCAGGCTCCGGCGTCGGCCAAGGCCTCGAGATTGTCTATCTGACACATGTCCTTGAGCGAGAGCAGATGCCG
Source organism: Prevotella sp. kh1p2 (assembly GCF_900111525.1). Classification (NCBI taxonomy): domain Bacteria; kingdom Pseudomonadati; phylum Bacteroidota; class Bacteroidia; order Bacteroidales; family Prevotellaceae; genus Prevotella; species Prevotella sp. kh1p2. The sequence goes on along the minus strand of NZ_FOHY01000009.1, from coordinate 107,307 downwards.
TTGGTGCTCTATCTCACGGCCGTCGGCATCGAGCAAGTCGAACTTCATGCGGCAGAACTGGGCGCACTCGCCCCTGTTGGCCGAACGGTTGAAGCAGTACTGCGAGGCATAGCACACGCCCGAATAGCTCACGCAGAGGGCGCCGTGCACAAAGACTTCCAGCTCCATGTCGGGCACCGAGGCGTGTATCTGCCTGATTTCGGCTGCCGAGAGCTCGCGGGCCAGCACGGCGCGGGCAAAGCCCAACTGCTTCAGCCAGCCCACTTTCTCCGCCGTACGAGTATCACATTGGGTCGAAGCGTGCAGCGGCAGCCTCGTTCCCATACGCAAAATGCCCATGTCCTGTACCAGGAGAGCATCTGCGCCGGCCTCTTCCAGCTCCGTTATCAGCTGCCGGATGGCTTCCAGTTCGTGTTCGTAAATAATGGTGTTCACCGTTACATAAACCCGGGCGCCATAGAGATGGGCATGGCGACAGAGCCGGGCAATGTCGGTAACGGTATTGCCCGCCGCCGCACGGGCACCGAAACGGTCGGCGCCTATGTACACGGCGTCGGCTCCGTGGTCAATGGCAGCAATGCCACATTCTGTGTTCTTGGCGGGTGCCAGCAGTTCCAGTGTTCTCATAACGGTTCGTGTAATGGCGGAGGATGAGCCGCCCTGTCTACCTGATGTTATTCAGATCGTACGGTGTTTCTTGATAAACGTAGTAGTTAATCCAGTTATTGTACAGCAGGTTGGCATGCGAGCGCCAGGTTACCAGCGGCTTGTTGGCCGGGTTGTTGTCTTTGTAATAATTGACAGGCAGCCCCACGTCGTCGCGTTTTCCTAAGTCCCGGCGGTACTCCTTGTCAAGAGTGTCGGGGGCGTATTCCAGATGTCCGGTGATAAAAAACTCCCTTCCGCCCCGCGCCATGACAATTCCAACGCCGCTCTCGGGCGACTCCGAGATGATGTCCAGCCCCTCCACGCGTTCTATGTCCTCCCGGCGCACCTCCGTGTGGCGGCTCTGGGGCATGCTGAACACATCGTCGAAGCCGCGGAAGATGGGCAGTTCCGGCTGCAGGGGGTACTGGCGGAAGATGCCGAACATCTTCTCCGGCAGCGGATATTTGGGGATGCCGTAGTGGCAATACAGCCCTGCCTGGGCCGCCCAGCAGATGTAGAGCGTGCTGGTAACGTGCGTGCGGGCCCAGCGGAAGATGGCGGTAAGCTCGTCCCAGTAGTCAACCTGCTCGAAAGGCAGCAGCTCCACGGGCGCTCCGGTCACAATCAGACCGTCCCAGTTGGTCTTAGAGAGTTCCTCAAAGTCCTTGTAGAACATCATCATGTGCTCCACGGGCGTGTTCCGGGGACTGTGACTTTTCATCTTCAGGAAGTTGACCTCCAGCTGCAAAGGCGAGTTGGAGAGCAGGCGGATGAGGTCGGTCTCCGTGGTCAGCTTGAGCGGCATGAGGTTCAGAACCACTATCTTCAGCGGGCGGATGTCCTGTCTGTGGGCGCGCGAGAAGTCCATCACGAAGATGTTTTCGCGCTTCAGCAACTCAATGGCAGGCAGTTTATCGGGTAATCTTAACGGCAAAGCTATTTGAATTTAAATGTTGAACCATCTGTTTACAGTCATGCAAAGATAACGAAAATAAATACTACGAACGAAAAAAGCAACATGAAAAACACAAGAAATCCTCTCCTTTGCCTCCGGGCAGGAGCTTCCTGCACCCTGCAAGCTAAGCTGCATGCGGTCAATGAGCGTGGCCCTGCAACCCTGCCTGCGTGCACCCGCCGCGACGGAGCTATGGGTCAAGGCGCCCGAACAATAGCTTCAACGTCCTTGAAGGTGCCGTTCAAGGACGTTGAAGCATAGCTCCGTGAAGGCGGGAAAGCATGATACGGATAAGTGATTGCTAAACAGAGGGTTATTAAAAGATTGCTCACGAATGGCTGCGGCTTTCTTTCAACAGCGCGTAGCCAATGATTCCGCCCAGTATGGAGGCTGCAAAGATGCCCACCTTGGCCTGTTCGTGGTTCGTGACATCATCGAATGCCAGCATGGTAACGAACATGGACATGGTGAAACCGATGGAGGCAAGGAAGCCGAGTCCCGTCAGCCGGCGCCACGACATGCTGCGCCGCCCCAGCCGCAGGCGCGTAAGCAGCCACACGGAGGTAACGATGCCAACGGGTTTTCCTATCAGCAGCCCGCACAGTACGCCCAGGGCAACGTGGTTGTCGAAGAGTACCGACGGGTCCATATCCACGAACGAGACGCCTGCATTGGCCAGTGCAAACACGGGCATGATGACGAACGACACCAGCGGGTGCATGCTGTGCTCCAGCCGCTGCAGGGGCGGAATGGCCATCAGGGTGTTCTCCTTCACCTTCGAGATTATCTCCACCTGCTCCGGTTCCAGCGTCCGCACGTCGTTGGACTCGGCTTCTTCAAAGCGCTTCAGCTCCTTCCTGATGCGTGCAATGAATGCAGGTTCGGCTATCTTTGAGTCGGCCGGTATCACCATAGCCGACAGTACGGCAGCTATGGTGGCATGAACGCCCGACATGAGGAACGCTACCCACACGCCGCCGATACCGAGCACGCCATAAAACCACACGCTCTTGATGCCTAACTTGTTGCCTGCGAACATCAAACCCAGGAAACCTATGCCCACTGCAACGCTCATCAGCGAGATGTGGGAGGTGTAGAAGAGAGCTATTACCAGCACGGAACCCAGGTCGTCGACGATGGCCAGCGTGGTGAGAAACACCTTGACCGACACTGGCACGCGGTCGCCCAGCATGTAGAGCACGGCCAGGGCAAAGGCAATATCGGTGGCCATGGGAATTCCCCAGCCCTGCGCAACGGGCGTGCCGGCATTGAGCAAGAGGTAGATAGCTGCCGGAAACAGCATGCCGAACACAGCAGCACCTACGGGCAAGATAACCTGCCGGATGTCCCGAAGCTCGCCTCCGATGAACTCACTCTTCAGTTCAAGCCCCACGACGAAGAAGAACATCGACATCAAACCGTCGTTTATCCAATGCTCCAGACTGAAGTTCAGGAACGGCCGGCCGTTGTAAACGAACCCGAAGTGCTGCTCGAAGATGGCGGCATACTGCTCTCTGAGCGGCGAATTGGCCAGCAGCAGGGCCACGACCACCGACAGGGCGAGCACTACTCCGCTCGACTTCTCACGCTGCATGAACTGATAAGCGGGCACTATCAGCCTGTATTCTATCTTGCGTTGGTAACTCTTCATCATGTCTTTTTATCTTTTATCAGAAACAACTCCATCAAGCATAAGCGCCGCAGCTGCTTCATGGAAATACAAAAGAAAGCATCATTCAAAGTCAAAGCATCAACTGTAGGAGCAAAAACAATGTTTTAACTTTCGTTCTTTGTGCAAAGATACACAAAAAAAGTGGAACTTCCAAATCGCAATGGCAGCCCTTACGGCACATTTTTAGCCTCATTCTGCCCATTTATCAGCCAAAAACATTAAATTTGCAACAAAAACATTGACATGACAGAGCATACAACCACCCTGTGGCAAGTTGTGAAGGGATACTTCAATGCCATACCCGACAAGGAGAACGAAGAGGAAACCATCAGCCAGATAAGCAGCGGCGTAGCCTTCCACGGAGCCAATCTGTGGGTGCTCATCTTTGCCATCTTCATTGCTTCTCTTGGCCTGAACGTCAACTCCACGGCAGTTATCATCGGCGCCATGCTCATCTCCCCGCTCATGGGACCTATCATCGGCATGGGCCTGGCCATAGGCATCAACGATTTGGAGCTGCTCAAACGGTCGGTCAAGAACTACCTCGTGGCCACCGGCATCAGTGCTTTAACGGCCACGCTCTACTTTGCCATCACGCCACTCAACGAGGCTCAGTCGGAACTTCTTGCCCGTACGTCGCCCACGTTGTACGATGTGCTCATCGCGCTGTGCGGTGGCGCGGCCGGCATTCTTGCCCTTTCAACCAAAGGAAAGGGCAATGTAATACCCGGAGTGGCCATTGCCACGGCCCTCATGCCGCCGCTCTGTACCGCTGGTTACGGCTTGGCCGTGGGCAGCCCCTCCTATTTCTTCGGCGCTTTGTATCTGTATTTCATCAATACCGTATTCATCTGTCTGGCCACCTTCGTGGGGGTAAGGATGCTGAAGTTCGAGCACAAGACCTTTGAAGACCCCCAGCGCCTTTCCAAGGTGCGGCGTTACATCGTGGCCATCGTCATCCTCACCATGCTGCCGGCTACCTACATGACCATCAACATCATCAGGCAAAGCGTGGTGGACAACAATGCCCGCAGGTTCGTAAAGAACGAGCTCGTGTTCAAGGGCACCCAAATCATATCGCAGAACCTGGATGAGAAGAGCAAAACTCTTAACGTAGTGGCCGTTGGCAGGCTGATAACAAAGAGCACCATAGACAGCATCAGGAAGCAGATGGACGGCTACAAGATGGCCGGTTACAAGCTGAACGTTATCCAGGGCTACCAGTCGGACAGCTTGCTGCTGCGCAGCCAGACGCTGAACAACGCCACCCTGTCCGGCGAAGCCACCAACCAGAAGCTGGTGGAGCAGTCAACACAGATACACGACCTGGAAAGCCAGCTCGCGCAATACACGCGCTACGAAACGATGGGCAAGGACATCAGGAACGAGCTCAGGGCTCTCTATCCCACCATCAGCACCGTTACACTGACCCGCGTTGCCGAATCCAACGTTGACTCCGCTGCCGTGCGTCGCTACGTGATGGCCGTTGTGGGCAACAGGGGCCGCTTCAGCAACACCGACAGACAGAAGCTGCAGCAGTGGCTCAAGACACGGGCCAAGGCCGACAGCCTGCGGCTCATCATCACCCAATAGCCTCTTTTCCGGGTAAACCACTGCGTGAAAGGCGTGCAACCTGTTGACGGCTGCACGCCTTTCTGCATCTTATCCGGTTATCCAATGTATGCCCTCCGGGTGCTGAAGCTATGGTTCGTGAACTTTTGACAAGTGTCGCACGATCATTTGACAAGTGTCGCACAATCATGCGACACTTGTCGAAAGTTCCTTTCCCTTATCTTCAACACCGCCGGAGCAGGTTTTTTACGCCTTCCTTAACGCGGTTTTTTATATCCGCTTGCTGTTTTTATTTGCCGGATAACAAGTTTATTACCCCATTCCCCCGAATTATCATCCCCTCCTAACCTCCCCTTTCTAAGGGGAGGAACTGGTTTGCCCTACAGCTTGTAATGGGAACAAAGAGGGAGCTAAGTATTGGTTAAGGAGCCAACTGGTATCCTCCCCTTGGAACAAAGCAGGTTTATCATGCAGTTGATAGCAGAAAGCAGGAAGAGGAAAAAGAAGCGAAGCAAGTCTAACTGGTATCCTCCCCTTGGAAAGGGGAGGCGGAGGAGGGGATGATTTTCAGCAAGATACCGACTAACCAAAGCATATATCCCAAGTTCAAAACATCCGTTTCATAACAGAAAATCAATCGAAAACGAGAGAAAGAAAGTGTTTTTCAACGAGTGCTGCTTATGTGTCATCCCCTCCTAACCTCCCCTTTCCAAGGGGAGGAAACGGTTTGTCGTTCTCCCTTAAGTAGCAACTATATTTCCATTCACTCTTTGTTTACGGCAATGCTCCCTCCTTTCGGGAGGGCTGTGGTGGGCTTTTCCTTTAACCAGTTATCTGCTGCCATGAGCAAGAAAACAGCAAGAAGGACAATAAAAAAAGGATGCCTGCCGCCATTGGCCGGGCATCCTTTAGGGTTATTTGTAAGGTTTAGACTTACCAAAGTTCCAAACGCTTCTCCTTGGGCAGGTACATCTTGTCGGTTGACTTCACGTCGAAGGCTTCGTACCAGGCGTCGATGTGCGGCAGGGCACCGTTTACACGCCACTCTCCCTGTGCATGCGGGTCGGCCTTTACGCGGTTGCGTATCTCCTTCTCGGTAATGTTCTGGCCCCATACACCGGCGTAGGCAATGAAGAAACGCTGCTCGGGCGTGAAGCCGTCCTTGGCCTTCAGCGGGCTCTTGGCAGTGGCATTCTTGAATGCGTTGAACGATACCTGGAGCCCACCGTGGTCGGCCAGGTTCTCTCCAAGCGTGAAGCGGCCGTTTCCGTGCAGGCCGGGCAGCACCTCGATGGACGAGAAGAAGTCGGCATACATATCGCCGCGCTTCTTGAAGTTGGCCTCATCAGATGCCGTCCACCAGTTCTTCATGTTGCCGTCCTTGTCGTACTGGCTGCCCTGGTCGTCGAAGCCGTGGGTCATCTCGTGACCTATCACCACGCCGATGGCGCCATAGTTGAAGGCGTCATCAGCCTTCGGGTCGAAGAAGGGGTACTGAAGGATGCCGGCGGGGAAGCAAATCTCGTTGGTCGTTGGATTGTAGTAGGCGTTCACAGTCTGCGGAGTCATGTGCCATTCGTCGCGATCCACGGGCTTTCCGGCTTTCTCCTCAATGCTGCGCTTGTCCTTGAAGAGGGCCACGGCCATGGCGTTTTCGTAGTACGACTTGGCCGGGTCGATGGTCAGCCCGCTCCAGTCTTTCCACTTGTTGGGATAGCCCACCTTCACGTAAAAGGCGTCTAACTTGGCATGGGCGGCAGCCTTGGTGGTGTCGCTCATCCAGGTCTGCGCATCTATACGCTGTCCGAGGCTAACCTGCAGGTTGCGGATGAGCTGCTCCATGCGCTTCTTCGACGAGGCCGGGAAATAGCGCTCGCAGTACATCTTGCCCAGAGGCTCGCCCATGGCAGCCTCAACCTGGTTTACTGCACGCTTCCAGCGGGGGAAGTCCTGCTGGCGTCCGCGCATGGTCTTGCCGAAGAAGTCGAAGTTTGCTGCTATCACGTCGTCGCTCAGATAGCCTGCAGCCATCATGATGGCGTCCCACTCCATGATGGCCTTCAGGTCGTCGGTGGTGAGCACGGAGGTAAGTTTGTCGATGCCGGCCACGAACTGCGGCTGGCCTACTACCATCTCCTGGAAGTACGAACTCTTCACACCCTCGGCGTTGAGCAGTGACTCCAGCGGTATGTTAGGATAGTTGGCCTCGAACTGCTTGAGGCTCATCTTGTTGTAATTGGCCTGCGGGTCGCGCAGCTCTGTATTGCTTTTGGAAATGAGAGCGACCGAGGTCTCGAAGCGGATAACGGCATCGCGCTTGGCTGATGCTGCCGCATCGGAGAATCCGAAGAGGTGGAACATGCGGGCGATGTGCTCCTTGTAGGCCTCGCGAATGGCCGTTGTAGCCTCGTCGTTGTCAAGGTAATACTCCTTCTCGCCCAATGTCAAGCCGCCCTGATAGATGTTCAGGATGTTCATCTTGGCGTTTTTCTCGTCGGCGCCGAAGCCTATGCCCATGGGTACTCCATAGCCGAAGGCGGCGTACTTAAGCTGAATGCGGCGCAGGTCGGCCTTGGTAGCGGCCTGTTCCATCTCGTTCAGCAACGGTTTTACAGGGCTAACGCCTTCTTTGTTGCGGCGAACGGAGTCCATGGCCAGCTTGTAGAAGTCGGAGAGTTTTTGCTCGGTGGTTCCCTGCTTGTATTTCTTCTTCAGCAGATCGCCCAGAATCGAGTTGATGCGTACGTTGTTGTCTTCCTGCAGCTTGTCGAAACTGCCGTAGCGACTGTAGGCTGCCGGCAGCGGGTGAGCTTTCTGCCAGCCGCCTGTAGCGAACTGGTAAAAGTCGTCGGCAGGCTTGGCCGTCTTGTCGAGATTCGACATGACGAGCCCCGATTTCTGCTGAGCCACGCCCATTGTAGGCGCTGCCACCATCATGACAATCGGTAAAATTTGTTTCATGTTCATGTTTCTTGGCTTTATGTTAATAATGTTTCGCTTTGTGTGATGCTTATTGCTGCAGGTTTTCCAGGGCTTCGGAAAGCTCCAGCCAGTGCTCGTTCTCCTTGTCGAGCGCCTCTTTGGTCGACGTATATTCGGTCACCAGCTCGACGTCCGACGCGTTTTCGGGCTGCATGAAGAGCTCGTCGAGTTCCTTCATACGCTTCTCCATGCGGGCAATATTCTTCTCCGAGGCCTCTACGGCACGCTGAGCAACGCGTATCTTCTTCTGCTGTTCCTTGTGTTCCTGATAGCTCTGCCTGCTTGCCGAGGCCGGTGTTTCCGGTTCGGCAATGGCCTGTTTGGGCTCTGCCGAAGCCGTTGCAGCGTCCAAGGCCTCGTGAATGGTCTCGGCGTTGTGGGCCTGCAGATAGTCGTAAATGCCGCCTAAGTGTTCTTTGACCTTGCCGTCGGCGAACTCGTAGACCTTGGTCACGAGGCCGTCCAGGAACTCGCGGTCGTGGCTCACGATGATGGCAGTGCCGTCGAAGGCACGGATGGCCTCCTTCAGCACGTCCTTGGAAGGCATGTCGAGATGGTTGGTAGGCTCGTCGAGGATGAGCAGGTTGACGGGCTCCAGCAGCAACCTGATCATTGCCAGGCGGCTGCGTTCGCCTCCGGAGAGCACCTTCACCTTCTTGTCCGACGTCTCGCCGCCGAACATGAAGGCACCCAGAAGGTCGTTTATCTTGAGCCTCATGTCGCCCGTTGCAACCCGGTCGATGGTTTCGTAGATAGAGATGCTTTCGTCGAGCAGCTGTGCCTGGTTCTGCGCAAAGTAGCCTATCTGCACGTTATGGCCCACTTTAAGCGTCCCGGTGAAAGGAATTTGGCCCATGATGCACTTTACGAGCGTTGATTTTCCTTCTCCGTTCTTGCCTACAAAGGCCACTTTCTCGCCCCGTTTGATGGTCAGCGTTACGTGGTCGAACACCGTGTGGCGGCCGTAGTCCTTGCGTACGTCGTCGCAGATAACGGGATAGTCGCCGCTGCGCAGGCAGGGCGGGAACTTCAGGTGCATGGCAGCATTGTCCACCTCGTCTACCTCTATGGGCACTACTTTTTCCAACTGACGGATGCGCTGCTGCACCTGCACGGCCTTGGTGGCCTGATAACGGAACCGCTCTATGAAGGCTTTGGTGTCTGCTATCTCCTTTTGCTGGTTCTCGTAGGCCCGCAACTGCTGCTCCCGGCGTTCCTTGCGCAGCGTTACATACTCATCGTACCTGACTTTGTAATCCTCCACATGGCCGCATGTTATCTCCAACGTGCGGTTCGTTACGTTGTTGATGAAGGCGCGGTCGTGGCTCACCAGCACCACTGCCTTGGCGCTCTGCTGCAGAAACTGCTCCAGCCACTGGATGCTCTCGATGTCGAGATGGTTGGTAGGTTCGTCCAACAAGAGCACGTCGGGCTTGCGAAGCAGTATCTTGGCAAGCTCTATACGCATGCGCCAACCACCGGAGAACTCGCGTGTGGGACGGTCGAAATCGCTCCTGCTGAAGCCGAGCCCGACGAGCGTTCGCTCCATTTCGGCCTCGTAGTTCTCGCCGCCCAGCATCATGAAGCGGTCGTGCTCCTGTGTAAAACGCTCTATCAGCTGGCGATAGTCGTCGCTCTCGTAATCGGTGCGCTCGGCCATTTCCTGCTGCATCTGTGCCAGTAGGGCCTGCAGCTTGGTAGTTTGGCTGAACGCCTTGCGGGTTTCTTCCCTTACCGTTGTATCGTCCGAAAGTTTCATCACCTGCGGCAGATAGCCCACGGTGGTATCGGCAGGAACGGCCACAACGCCGTCCGTAGGCTTCTGCAGGCCGCAGAGTATCTTGAGCATGGTAGACTTGCCGGCCCCGTTCTTACCCACCAGGGCGATGCGGTCGCGGTCGTTGATGACGAAACCCACGTTGCGGAACAGGGGCTTGACGCCAAATTCTACCGTCAGTCCTTCTACTGAAATCATTGATTGCATTTTTATCAAGATGCAAAAATACAAAAATCGTGCCGGAAAACAAAATAAATGGCAGTTTTTATAGGCTGCCCGCGCATTCTGAACAAGTATGAGCAGTAAGCCCATCAGAGCCTGCCCGCAGGCTTGTTTTTTACAGGCAGCCTAACCGCTGGCAGGCTTCGCCGGCCTGTGGGCATACGCCATGTGCCGCCGGCTGCCGCCTCAGCAGCCACAATAACCGTAATAACGCAACCTGACATGGCGCCCGTCGTGCTTCTCAACCTTGAGTTCGCCGTCCTCGAGTCCCCCACCCGCTTCTTCATCACCGGGCCAGTGCTTCGTATGCTGCACGGAAACAGTTACCTTGTAGGCTTGGTTCGCAAACACTTGTCGGTCAAAGTTGCTGATGCTGTCCACCATTTCAAGCAGCTGTTTCTTGCCGTCCAACTTCATTGCAGCATAGGGGTGAGCCGAAATGAAGATGATATCTGTCTGACTTATTACCCCATTCGTGATGACCGGAGTGCGGTAATAAGCACAGCCGGCGCCCTCTACCTCCTCCGGAAGCGAGTCTATTTCGGCCGTAGTCATTGTGTCTATCACAACGGCACCAACCGTTTCTGCGGCTTTCCCGCCCCTGCATGCAGGCGCAGTAGCCATCAGCACCGCCACGACAAGCCATCCGCAAAGTTGCTTCATGTTCTCCATACCGATAATATTTATATCCGGCATCTCCGCTGTACCACAACTGTAGTATGCGATACCGCCTCTGTTTCCGGCACCAAAAATAGCGAAAAAACAAGCAGGACGCAAGAGAACGGGAACGAAAAATCGTCTTGACCAATTAAAAAATGAGCCGAAAACCTTTCTGCATTCAGCCTGTCAGGATGCTCAAATCTGCCCCATCGCCGCCTTGAAGCTATGCTTCGGGAACTTTCGACACTTGTCGCACATGAATTCGACACTTGTCACACGATGATGCGACAAGTGTCGAAACTTTCCGCCGGCTATCGGCTGGACTGCCTAAAAGCACTATGCAGAAGCCCGGAACGGGCAAATAACAAAAGAGGACTGCCGCAATCGAGCGACAGTCCTCTTCTTTTTACTTATTGTAAGGTTTAAAACCCTGTGGCTGCTCCTTATGAGAAGCACTGCGCAAGGGGCTTTATTTACTTCACTTTGTCTACGATGGCCTTGAAAGCCTCGGGGTTATTGACGGCAAGGTCGGCAAGAACCTTGCGGTTAATCTCGATACCTGCCTTGTGCAGGGCACCCATCAGCTGGCTGTAACTCATGTCCTGCAGACGTGCAGCGGCGTTGATACGCTGTATCCACAGTGCGCGGAAGTTGCGTTTCTTGTTACGACGGTCGCGGTAAGCGTACGTAAGACCCTTCTCCCATGTATTCTTTGCTACCGTCCAAACATTCTTGCGAGCTCCATAGTAACCCTTTGTGAGCTTCAGAATTCTGGTTCTCCTTGCTTTTGAAGCAACGTGATTTACTGATCTTGGCATAGTTTTCTTTTCCTTTAATTAATTCGACTAAAAATGATTTAACGCAGGCGGAGCAGGTCGCGTACCTGTTTCAAGTTGCTTGAGTCTACAAGTGTAGAGTGTACCAGATTTCTCTTCTGCTTCTTTGTCTTCTTAGTCAGAATGTGACTGTGGTAAGCATGATTTCTCTTAATCTTACCGGTACCGGTGAAACGGAATCTCTTCTTCGCACCGGAGTTTGTCTTTACCTTTGGCATTTTTTTGTTTTTTAAATTGTTGTTTTTACTATATCGTGGCAACGCATATACCGGGCGTTACGCACTGTTTTCAATCTTTAAGTTTCCTGAGAGCTTCAGCGCCGTTCTTGGCATTGTCGAAGATGCCGCCACTCAGTGGCAGGCTGTCGGCCTGCTGTTCATCGGTGTTCTGCTCCGTTTCGGCGTTCTTGGCCTTCTCGACAGCTTCTTTGTTTTCTGCCTCTTCGGCTTCGCGGTCACGCTTCTGCTGGCTCTTCTTGGTTACTCCAATCTTCTTGGGGGCCAGGTAGAGAAACATCTTCTTGCCTTCGAGCTTCGGCAGCTGTTCTACCTTTCCGTACTCTTCGAGGTCATTGGCAAAACGCAGGAGCAAGACTTCGCCCTGTTCCTTGAACAGAATGGAGCGTCCGCGGAAGAAAACGTACGCACGCACCTTGTTGCCCTCGGTGAGGAACTCCTGCGCATGCTTGAGCTTGAACTGGTAGTCGTGCTCATCGGTCTGCGGTCCGAAACGTATCTCCTTCACTTCTACCTTCACCTGCTTCTGCTTCATTTCCTTTTGACGCTTCTTCTGCTGGTAAAGGAACTTGCTATAGTCAATGAGACGACATACAGGCGGCTGTGCATTGGGCGAAATCTCCACAAGGTCTACACCCTGCTGACGGGCCATATCCAATGCCTGACGGGTAGGAACAACCTCCGAGCCTTCGTCACCCACTAAACGCACTTCCCTGACGCGAATTTGATTATTCACGCGGTACTGGTCTTTCATTCTGTCATTCTTCATTCAACTATATTATGTTGTCTACTTTGCTAAACGGCTGCAAAGTTAACGATTTCAAGTGTATTAGCCAAATTTTTAATGAGTTATTTTAAACAGAAACAGGTCTCACGGAACCTTGGTTGTTCCATGAGACCTGCTGTTTGTTCTGCAGCGGGACACAGAAATCACTGTCCCGCCTATGCCTCGGCTGCCACCAGCTGGCTTGCAACCTCATCGTTGATGCGGCCGGCAAACTCTGCCATGGGCATGGTAGCCTGCTCGCCACCGCCCTGTACGCGCATGGAAACGAGTCCTTCGGCTGCTTCCTTCTCGCCTACTATAACCATATAGGGCACGCGGCGCAGCTCGTTGTCGCGTATCTTGCGACCTATCTTCTCGTTGCGGTCATCGATATAAGAGCGCACATCCTTGCTGTCGAAGAACTTCTTCACCTCGTCTGCATAGTCGTTATACTTCTCGGAGATGGGCAGGATGGCCACCTGGTCGGGTGCGAGCCACAGGGGGAAGTGGCCTGCCGTATGCTCGATGAGCACTGCCGTGAAGCGTTCGAGCGAGCCGAAGGGGGCCCGGTGAATCATCACGGGCGTCTGCTTGGAGTTGTCCTCGGCCGTGTATTCCAGCTTGAAGCGTGCCGGCAGGTTGTAGTCTACCTGTATGGTGCCCAGCTGCCAGCGGCGGCCGATGGCGTCCTTGACCATGAAGTCGAGCTTGGGTCCGTAGAAGGCAGCCTCGCCTATCTCAACTCTGGCGTTGAGACCTTTCTCCTGGCAGGCTTCCTTAATAGCGTTCTCGCTCTCTTCCCAAACCTCGTCGGAACCGATGTACTTCTCGGTATCCTTCGGGTCTCGCAGCGAAATCTGGGCTTCGTAGTTATCGAAACCGAAGACGCCGAACACCTTCTGGATGATGTCTATCACGTTCTCAAACTCTGCCTTCACCTGTTCGGGGCGCACGAAGATGTGGGCGTCGTCCTGTGTAAAGGTGCGTACACGCGTAAGTCCGTGCAGCTCGCCGCTCTTCTCGTAGCGGAACACCGTTCCGAACTCGGCTATGCGCAGCGGCAGGTCCTTGTAGGAACGCGGCTTGCGGGCGTAGATTTCGCAGTGGTGAGGGCAGTTCATGGGCTTGAGCATGTACTCCTCGTCCTCCTCGGGGGTGTGGATGGGCTGGAACGCATCTTTGCCGTAGTGGGCGTAGTGACCCGAAGTAACGTAGAGACTCTTACCTCCTATGCCCGGCGTTATTACCTCCTGATAGTTGTAGGGCTTGAGGAGTTTGCGCAGCAAGTCCTGCAGGCGCAGGCGCAGCTGCGTGCCCTTGGGCAGCCAGATAGGCAGACCCTTGCCCACGCGGTCGGAGAACATGAAGAGTTCCATCTCCTTACCAATCTTGCGATGGTCGCGCTTCTTGGCCTCTTCCAGCATGACGAGATACTCGTCGAGCAGCTTCTTCTTGGGGAAGGTGATGCCGTAGATGCGCGTCATCTGCTCGCGTTTGGCGTCTCCGCGCCAGAAGGCACCGGCCACGCTCGTAATCTTCACGGCCTTGATGAGACCGGTCGACATGAGGTGAGGGCCGCGGCAGAGGTCTGTAAAGTTGCCTTGAGTATAGGTGGTGATGGTTCCGTCCTCCAAATCCTGGTCTATATGCTCGCATTTGTACTCCTGTCCGTCGGCCTTGAACTCCTTGAGCGCGTCGGCCTTGGCTATCTCCCTGCGCACCACGGGTTCGTCCTTGCGGGCCAGTTCCATCATTTTCTGCTCAATCTTTGGGAAGTCATTCTCCGAGATACTTTGCCCTTCGGCAGGCATCACGTCGTAGAAGAACCCGTTCTCGATAGCGGGACCGAAGCCGAACTGAATGCCGGGATAGAGCTCCTGCAGTGCTTCGGCCAGCAGATGGGCCGATGTGTGCCAGAACGTATGCTTGCCCTCCTCGTCCTCGAACTTGTAGAGAGCGAACTTGGCATCGGCATGGATGGGTCGGTTGAGTTCCACTATTTCGCCATTGAGGCCGCAACATACAACGCTGCGAGCGAGAGCCGGCGATATGCTCTCGGCGATTTGTAACCCAGTTACGCCCTCTTCGTATTCACGAACAGAGCCGTCTGGAAATGTGATTTTAACCATAACAAATTAGTTTATTTATCGAATCGACTGCAAAGGTAAGGCTTATTTTTGACTTACGTCTACAAACGGGCTTCTTTTTTCCATAAAATCAAGCCGCGCCGGTGCCGCCACTCCGGCCGTTGCCTGCCAGCTCGCGACACGACACAATTATGGCAACAGCTTCTGCTGCCGTACACATATAAAGTGCCCTGACACATCTTTGTCCATCAACTCGAACTTGATGCCGAGCCTTTCTAAGTACAACAGAATGACGTCATTGTTCAAGCGGTCTCTTATCCTGCGGCTTTTGTACAGGCTCACATCCTCTATCGGCAGCGGCGTTCCTCTGTCATAAAAGGTCCACTGCGGGTCTTTGTAGGCCAAGACATCCCGCTCTGCCCCATCTGCGGACGTGTAGTGGAACGAGCAGAACGGGTAGTCGGCGCCACCGGAGAGACTGCATTGCAAGTACGGACACTTGAGCCTGAGGTGTAGCACACGGCAAAGGGTCTGCCGACCGTCGGCCGAATTGGAAACGAAAAACACCTTGTCAGGATATTGCAGGGTCTGCCAGCAGCAGAATACGTCGTCGTGAGCACCCCCAACATGGGGATGGCAAAACTCTCTGATGCTGAAAGCACGGTCGGAGAACGTGGCTGTTCCGCCTCCAAAATCAGCACAGAAAATGTCTCTCACCGCATCTTTTACAGCGGCAAGCGTCTCTACCTGGAATACCGAAAAGGCCAGTTGACTGAACTCATCTGTTATTTTCATCTTCTTGCGGTGTCTTTTCCGTGAGCCAAGGGGCCATCTCCCGGCACAGATATCCCACCACATATTCTACTGGGGTGAGCAATTCGATATCGTTGTTTGCCTCCAAGTCGAGGATTATCCGCTTCACTTTTTCCCATGCCGGAGTGTTTTCATATTGCTGATAAGGGTGCCTCATGCCATCATGTATTTAGGTTTGCTGACGGCACAGCCTGCATTCGTAGCGGGAAAGTGCCATCGGCAGGCAAATATAGGCAAAACTTCCGTTAGCTCCAAATAATGAACCGGGTATTTTACAGAAGCTCTCTTCGCAAGCAGAAAGCACCTTTTTTCTTTTCCGGAAAGAAAACCGAATGCAGCTAAAGGCGATGTTTTTGTGGCACGCTGACCGTTTATCATCCCCTCCCCCGCCTCCCCTTTCCAAGGGGAGGATACCAATTAGTTCTTCAGCTAATACTTAGCTCCCTTTTTGTTCCCATTACAAGCTGTAGGGCTAACCAGTTCCTCCCCTTAGAAAGGGGAGGTTAGGAGGGGATGATAAATCAGAGGAACAAGGTAACTAACAAGCTGCAAGGCAAAGACCTACAGC
The DNA here is from genome assembly GCF_900111525.1 of Prevotella sp. kh1p2. NCBI lineage: Bacteria > Pseudomonadati > Bacteroidota > Bacteroidia > Bacteroidales > Prevotellaceae > Prevotella > Prevotella sp. kh1p2. Next base: position 91,513 of record NZ_FOHY01000009.1, on the reverse strand, counting down.
AAATGGAGATAAAAAACGGCATTATGAAGGGCGTAAAAAACTTGCTCCGGCGGTGTTGAAGATAAGGAGCGGGAACTTTCGACAAGTGTCGCACGATCATTTGACAAGTGTCACACAATCGTGCGACACTTGTCGAAAGTTCGCGAAGCATAGCTTCAGGGATGCTGAAGGATGTGAAACCGAACCTACGTCAGCACAAAATGAATGTGGAAATAAGCCAAGATACAAGCCGGGATGAGGCTGTGGCCGGCAACGGAGAATGCAATTGCAGACCGAGAAAATAACTATTTATCGGCCGCAAAATGCTTGATGACGCTGTAGGCGCTGTAGATTCCGAGCTCTCCTGCACGGCTCAGGTCGCGTATTCCCTCTGCCTTGTTGCCGCTGTAGATACGCGCCAGACCGCGGTTATAGTACGCCTCGGCCAGGTTGGCATCAAGGGCAAGGGCCTTGGTATAGTCGTCCGTGGCGAGCGAGTACTGCTTGTCGGCAGCATGGAGGTTGCCCCTGTTATAATAGGTGTAGGCGTTACGGGGGTTGAGTGCGATGGCCTTGTCTAAATCGAACTTGGCACTGGCCGCCTTGAGGCGCGTATCCGTGCCGCGCGAGGCATTGTACTCGTTCATCACGCTCTGGCAGACGGCCCGCTGCCAGTAGGCCATTGAGAGCGTGCTGTCTATCTGCAGGTAGGTGGTGAGGTCGTTGATGGCGGCGTCGTAGTTCTGCACCACGCTGTAGGCCACGGCCCTTTGCAGCAGGTAACGGGCTGTTTGACCCACCGCATGGGCGGCGTCAATATGGGCGGAGAGGCTGTCAATGAGGGCGAAATACACCTTCGAGGCGCTCTCGGAGAGTTGTTGCGGGTTGCAGTTCACGTACAGGCGATGGGCCGGATGGGCGTCCTTGTTGAACGATTCAACCTCGGCATCAAAGGCCTGGTAGCTCTCCACGCCGTTGCTATACTTGGAGTAAGAGAGCGTGTACATGGGCATGAAGGCCACGTCTACGCTCCGGTTCTGCACTCGTCCGCGATATTCGCTCTTGTACTCGTGCTCAACCTCGTTGTTGTCCTCCACTACCAGCTCGTTGTACTTATCGAGATCTATCTCGCTCCGCTTGCGTATTTGCTTGCGTTTGTTCTTACTCCAGCGCGGCTGGATGCCCAGATGCTTGTTCATTTGTGCCTTGAAGATGCGGAACTCGTCGAGTTCGGCGTTGGCGGTCATGCCGAGCCGGCGGTAGCAACTGGCCCGGTAGGACAGTCCGGTCCAGAAGTTGGGAAACTGGTTGATAACTGTGGTGTAGTCGCGGATGGCCGCCCGCAGGTTTCCCGTGCGGTCATGGAGCAGCGCGCGGTTAAAGATGGCCATGAAGTTCTGCGGCTCCAGGCGGATGATAAAGTCGAAATCGGCGATGGCGCGGTTATCGTCGCCGAGCTGCATGCGTAGCTGTCCGCGGTTGTAGTGGGCCAGGAAGTTGTTGGGATCGAAGTCTATGGCCGCGTCGTAATCGGCCATGGCGCCGCGCAGGTTGTTCATGTTGTAGCGTGCCAGCGCCCGGTTCACGTAGTTGCCGGCCTGCTTGGGCTTTAGATGAATGGCCTTGCTCAGGAACGCGTCGGCATCTTTCCACTGGCGGCGGGCCAGACTGATGTAGGCTCGCGTTGTCCAGGCATCGCCGTCATAGGGGTCAAGCGCCAGGCTCTTGTCCAGCCATCGGGCCGCCATCGTGGTGTCCTTCTCCTGCAGATAGATTTCGGCGTTGAGCGAATAGGCATTCGAGAACTTCGACCAACGCTTCACGATGGTGTCTACATCCAGGTGAGCCTGCTTGTAGTCTTTCACGTTCATGCGGCAGATGGCACGGTTGAACCAGAAGTTCTGGCTGGCAGGGTTGAGCCCGATGGCCGCCGTATAGTCGGCAATGGCATCGGAGAACTTCTTCTGGCGGATGCGGGAAATGGCCCGTAAGTCGTAGAGTGCGTCGATGTAAGGATTGAGCCGGATGGCCTCCGTGGCATCACTCTCGGCGCCCACGAAGTCGTCGAGATAGAATTTCGCTACGCCCCGGTACTGCCAGGGTTCGTAAAGATAGGGCTTGAGGGCGATGGCCCGGTTGAAATACTGTATGGAGAGCACGTAGTCCTCGTAGTGCAGAGCCACCTCGCCGTTGGTGAGCAGCTTGTCTACATTGTACTGCGCCGAGGCCGAAAAAGGAAGAAGGAGAAAGAAAAAGGAGAAAAGAAAGCCTCGCCAAACCTCCCGTAAAGAAGGAATGTACAGCATGTCTATTTTCAGATAACGGTATTTCATCACATGAAATCAGTTCAGACAGCATCCCTTGAGGGAGACTTGGCGAGGCTTAAACGATGGGGCGAATGTTACTTGCGGAGCGGTTTAGTGCGGTAAGCACATTGGTAACGGCCCTGCGTAAGGGCGCGCAGCTTGTTGCGGATGAGCTGCTTGCGGAGCGGCGAAACGCGGTCCACGTACATTACTCCGTCCAGATGGTCGAACTCATGCTGCATGACGCGGGCCAGATAGCCCTCCACCCACTCGTCGTGAGGCTGCAGGTTCTCGTCCAGATACTGCACATGGATGCGCGTGGGGCGGGTTACGTTCTCGTGCAAACCGGGTATGGAGAGGCATCCCTCCTCCAGAGTTTCGGCGGGACTGTTCTCGTCGGCCTCTATAATATGGGCGTTGATGAAGACATGACGGAAGCCTGCATACTCGGGAAAATCGTCCTTCAGCACGTCAAGGTCCATCACCACCAAGCGGATGGACTTGCCTATCTGGGGCGCGGCAAGTCCAACGCCCTCGCTGTTAGTGAGCGTTTCGAACATGTCGTCGATAAGTTCTTTCAAGCCGGGATAATCGGTCGGGATGTCCTGAGCTACCTTGCGGAGAACAGGCTGACCGTAAACGTAAATTGGTAAAATCATCTAATTGAGTTTTTTCTTTTAATTATGAAACGCAGAAACACGCCACCTGCCCGCGCCGGGTGTAGCCACTACAAAAGCGGCTGACGGCCGTCAGCGGCGCGCCGACATCCAGTCCTGCAGGATGATGGTGGCACTTATCTCGTCTACCAGCCCCTTGTTCTCGCGCCGGGTCTTCTTCTTGACCCCGCTGTCCAGCAGCACCCGGTGAGCCAACACGCTCGTAAAGCGCTCGTCGTAGTACTCAATGGGAATGGCGGGGCAGGCCTTGCGCCATCTGTTCACAAACTGTTCTACGCGCTGCAGGTTCTCGCTGGGAGCGCCATTGGGCTGCATCGGCTTGCCGATGACTATGCGCTCCACCTGCTCACGGCCTACATAATCGCGCAGAAAGTCGAACAGCTGGGATGTAGAAACAGTCGCCAATCCATTGGCTATGAGCTGCAATGGATCGGTGACTGCTATTCCCGTACGTTTCTTACCGTAATCGATAGAAAGTATTCGCATGGGTGTGGGCAGCTAACTCATGGGGTTCGGGGGCGGAAGAGTTTCACTCCGCCCCGGCCTGTAGCCACAAGCGCGCTGCTTACTTCTTGTAGAGCAACCAAGCATCAGGATAAGTTGCCCGGAGCTGATTGCGGCTCTGAACAGCTGCACCCTTATCAGCAAAGGTCGAAGCTACGACACGATACATGTTGCGTTCTGAGTTGTAAGCAACCTGAGCGTCAAGACCCGAAGCCTTCAACGTGTTCTGCAGACCCTCGGCGTTGGCCTTCAGAGAGAATGAACCAACCACAACGCTGAACTGCTGGAGGCCGCTGCCGTTTACAACGGTAACATCCTCGGTACGATAGGTGGCGTTATCCACATTATCAACCACCGTTGTCTGGGTGGCGGGCTGCTCAACCATCGGAGTAACAGACACTGCATCAGCCGACGGCTCCTCAGATACCTGAGTGGTTTCCTGGGCCTTTGCCTTCTCGTATGCTTTCTTGTAAGCACTCTCCTTACTTGAACCACAACTTGCTAAAACTAACGCTGCGCAGAACCCTGCGCACAAAACCATAAATTTCTTCATAATTCTTAATAGGTTATTAGAAATTAAACTTGTTATCATAACTATAATGTGCGAAATTACAAAATATCTACTAAACTCGCAGAAAAATGCCGCATAAAGTTTGTTAAATCAAGGAAATACAACTATTTTAACAAAAAATGGCTTCGCATTTGGTTGTACTTCAGATATCTTTTACTACTTTTGTCACTTCAAGACACCGTTATATATAATAAGGTACACGGTGACGAAGAAACTCATTGTTTAATTCTAAAAATAAGAAAGATTATGAAGACATTAGGTTACATTGGCGCATTTTTAGGTGGCGCCATTGCCGGAGCGGCCCTGGGCCTGCTCATGGCTCCCGAGAAAGGTGCGGATACCCGCAACAAGATTGTTGATGCAGTAGACGACTTCTGCAAGAAACACGACCTCAAACTGTCTAAGAAAGACGTGAATGACTTGGTAGACGACATCAAGGACGCCGCTACCAACATCGCTGAGTAAACGCAGCGGGAAAGCTACAAGTGCGGGGAGGGAGGCCTCGGCAGCCCTCCCTGTGCCTTTCCCAAGTTCTTAATCAAGCAAAATACATAACGTGTTCAGTAACGACAAGAATATAGAGACCATCGGACAGCTGGTAGAAGTCATCAAGCATTACATTGGTCTGCAAAGCGAATATGTAAAGCTGGACGTGGTGGAGAAGGTTGTCAGGGTTCTCACGACACTCATCATGGCGGGCGTACTGGCGTTTCTGCTCATCCTGATGCTCATCTACGTGAGCTTTGCAGTTGCCTATGCACTGGCTCCTCTGACCGGACAGGTGGGGGCGTTTGCCATCGTCGCCGCTTTCTACTTTGTGGTGCTCATGCTCTTCATCATCTTCCGCAAGCCGTGGATAGAGAAGCCTCTGGTGCATTTCCTGGCCAGTCTGCTCCTCGGTAAATAATCTTTCAAAATCATCGATTGTACATTGGAAACTCCGATAACACCCTATAAGAATCTTCACGAGATACGGCTCCGCAAGGCCCTGCTCCTCGCCGACATCCAGAAAGACGACCAGAAGATTCGCTCCCTGTGGTCAAACCTGTTCCACCAGCCCGTGGCTTTCAAGTCGGCCTCTACCCCGTCCAGGCGTTTCAACAGCCTGATGAACACCGGGGCAGGCGTACTCGACGGCGTCATTCTGGCCTGGAAGCTCTACAGGAAGTTCAAGAAATAAGTTGAACCTACAGCCGGCATAGATTACAGTCTATGCCTTTTTTGTGCCCTCACCGCACGGGTGGCAGGGCGGGAGGTATCGTTCAAGCCTCTTGATGGATAGGTTCAAGGCGCCTGAAGGATAGCTTCAAGAGGCTTGAACCATAGCTCCAGTACGGCCACGGCAGAACTCCCGCCGGCAGAGGGATTTAGAGCAGAGGCGGAGAAAGCCGCTCTGAAGGCTTGCGAACTCGAGTTCCGGAGCCCTTGGCCGTTGACTTACGGGCATAAGAAAAGGAGTACCGCCGTACTCCAACCTTGTTAACCTTAAATCTAATACTATGAAAAACACGTTGCAAAGATAAGAATAAATCTCGTTATTTACAAGCATTTTGTTCTTTTAAAGCCGTTTTTATAACATTATTTAGTAAAAACTGGCGTTTTAGTTCCGATTTGTCAGTTATGCTGATTCTTTACACCTCGATGGTTAACCCGTCGTAGGCAAACTCCATTCCGTCAGGCAGCAGCCTGTTGACCTCGGCATGGAAGCCTATCTGGTGGGTCATGTGCACAAAGTAGGTGCGGCGGGCGCCTATCCGTTCGGCAAACTTCACGGCGTCGGGTACGAGCATGTGCGAGTGGTGGGGCTTCTCCCACCGCAGCGCATTAACCACCAGCGTCTCCACGCCCCGCAGGTACTTGTACTCCGCGGGGGCTATGGTCTTCATGTCGGTGATATAGGCCAGCGAGCCGAAACGGTAGCCCAGGATGGGCAGCCAGTCGTGCATCACCTCAATGGGCGTGATGTCTATATCGCCCAGATGCAGCTGCTGATGGGGCGTAATGGTGTGGAGCTTGAGCAGCGGAACGCCGGGATAGAGCTTCTCTGTGAAGCAATAAGGCATCGTCTGCTTCAGTCCGCGCACCGTGCTCGCATTGGCGTAGATGTTTATATCGCCGAAGATGCAGAACGGCCGCAGGTCGTCTATGCCCGCCACGTGGTCGTAATGGATGTGTGTAAGCAGCACGCCGTCAAGCTGACGGAACGGGAGCGGCAGCAACTGCTGGCGAATATCGGGACCGCAGTCTATGAGCAGCCGCGTTGTATCGCTTTCGAGCAACGCCGCCGTGCGCAATCGTCTGTCGCGTGGGTCGGTACTACGGCACACCTCGCAGCTGCATCCCAGCGACGGAACGCCGCCCGACGTACCTGTACCCAAGAAAGTAAGCCTCATGTTCTTCTCCTTTCCATTTACCTGATGTTTACTTCGGGATGGATTTCGATGCCGAATTTGCTGAAAACATCCCGCCTCACGGCCTCGCACAACTGTACGATTTCCTGCCCCGTGGCCCCGCCCCGGTTAACCAGAACCAATGCCTGGCGGTCGTGCACGCCTGCGCGGCCCAGGCTTCTGCCCTTCCATCCGCACTGGTCTATCATCCATCCGGCGGGTATCTTCTCGTGGTCGGCGTCGACGGTGTAGTGCGGCAGGCCCGGGAAACGGGCTTCCAGCTCCTCGTACTTGGCCCGCGAAACAACGGGATTCATAAAAAAGCTGCCGGCGTTTCCTTCCTTTTCCGGGTCGGGCAGCTTGGCTCTGCGTATCTCGATGATGGTTTCGCGCAGCTCGCGGGCAGTGGGATGGCCGATTTGCTTTTCGGCCAGCCGCGCCCTGATGTTGCCGTAATCCAGGCGGGGTGCAAACGTGCGCGAAAGCTGATAGGTAACATGCGTAATGAGGAACCTGTCCTTCCATTCGCGCTTGAACCTGCTCTGGCGGTAGCTGTAGGCGCAGTCGGCATTGCTGAAGGTAAGAACGCGGCCCGTGGTTATCTCCACCGCTTCGACGTGGTGTATGATGTCGCAGGCCTCGGCACCATAAGCGCCGATGTTCTGAACGGCCGAGGCTCCCACCTCTCCCGGTATGAGCGAGAGGTTCTCGGCACCATAAAGGCCGTGGGTAACGGCAAACTCCACCACGTCATCAAACGTAGTGCCGGCCCAGCACCTAAGAAGTACCTGGCCGGAGGCCGAAGGCTGTGTCAGGATTTCGGCCTCGAAGCGGTTCTGGGGAGTGATGACGGTGCCTTGATAGTCGCCTGTGAGCAGCAGATTGCTGCCCTGCCCGATGATGAGCAGCGGCCGGTCGGCTTCAGTGAGCATGCCGACAAGCTGCACGGCCTCATGGGTCGAGGCATATTCCAGAAATCTCCGGCACTTGGCGTCGATGCCGAACGTGTTGTGTTTGAGTAGATTATAGTCGTAGCGTTCTATCATTCCGTTGCCCCGTCAGCCATTGAAACTCATCAGTTTCCATCGTCCCTGGCGCTTACGGAACACCAGTTCCTCCTCCTGTCCGTTGGCAATGCCGCGAATAACGAATATCTTCTGGCTGCTCTGCTGGTATTCCTGGCCGTAGATGATGTTGTAGATGATGCCCGAGGGGATGAGTCCCGGCTTGAACGACGGCCACTGTTCGGGAGCCATGGAGCCCTCAATCTGGCGGAACTCGTCGTCAGGGTCGGTGGTGGTGAACTGCACCAGGTCGTTCATACTTTCCACCTGGAAAGCACTGTCGGTAGAGAAACGCTCGTAGAAGCGCCAGAACGAGGCGTTCTGATTTTCATACATGGGCTTGAAATTGAGCGAAGTGAGCATCCACTGGCCGTTCACCCGGTTGAAGAGATACTGCTTCACGCGCTTCTGACTGAAGTATATCTTCTCCACCACCACGTGGTTCACGGCGGTGTCCTTCATCAAGTTCATCTGCTTGCGGTTATCGAAAATGAGGGTATAGTAGCCCTGGTTCATGAAGAAATGGTCAATCTTCCACTCCTTCTGGGCAATATGGCTGCTCACCTTGCCGTCCATGTAGACGGGCAACGGATAGCGGATGCGGCTGCGCTGCAGCTTTCTGTTGCCGCAGAAGTTGAAGAAGAAGTCGTCAAAAAGCTCGTCGGCAGCCTTGGGCATGGGCGTTTGTTCGATGATGGTTTCCATCGTATCCTCCACAACCGAGTCCACCCGGCCGGTGTCTACGGCCACGCTGTCGGCTGCGGGCTTCTTGTCTGTACAACCGGTTGTGGTATAGCTGATGGCCGTACACGCCACCAGAAAGAGTATAAAGAAAGCTCCCTTTTTCATATCACATTTCTTCTATGAACCATAAAGACTCTCAAATTGCTGCAAAAATACAACTTTATTTCGATATCTTCTTGGTTTTAGCATAAAAATGTTACCTTTGCAGGTAAATTGTAACAAACGACTATGATACTTGATAGAATAGACGAACTGCTCAAGGAAGTAAGTGAACTCTCCGCACAGAATGCCGAAGAGGTTGAGAAACTGCGGCTGAAGTACCTCAGCAAGAAAGGAGAAATAAACGCGCTGATGGCCGATTTCCGCAACATTGCAGCCGACCAGAAGAAGACGGTGGGCATGAAAATAAACGAACTCAAGCAAACCGCGATAGCTAAAATTAACGAACTCAGGGAGCAAGCCGAAACTGCAGACGCCGAAAACGACGACTTGGACCTCACGCGCACGCCCTACCCCATCCGTCTGGGCACACGTCACCCGCTCACAATCGTCAAGAACGACATCATCAACATCTTCTCCCGCATGGGCTTCACCTTAGCAGAAGGACCCGAGGTGGACGACGATTTGCACGTATTTACTAAGCTCAACTTCGCTGCCGACCATCCTGCACGCGACATGCAGGACACGTTCTTCGTTGAGATGAACCCCAACGACGTAACCAAGAACATCCTGCTGCGCTCCCACACCAGCAACGACCAGAGCCACTACATGGAGACCCACCAGCCCCCCATACGCGTTATCTGCCCGGGGCGGGTGTACCGCAACGAGGCCATCAGCGCCCGCGCCCACTGCTTCTTCCATCAGGTAGAGGGCCTGTACGTTGACAAGGGCGTGAGCTTTACCGACCTCAAGCAGGTGCTCCTCACGTTTGCACGCGAGATGTTCGGCCCCGATACCAAGATAAGACTGCGCCCCAGCTACTTCCCCTTCACAGAACCCAGCGCCGAGATGGACATCTCCTGCAACATCTGCGGCGGCAAGGGATGCGGCTTCTGCAAGCATACCGGCTGGGTGGAGATACTGGGCTGCGGCATGGTAGACCCCAACGTACTCGAAGCCTGCGGCATAGACAGCAGCGTGTACAGCGGCTACGCCTTCGGAATGGGCGTGGAACGCATCACCAACCTCAAGTATCGCGTGAGCGACCTGCGCATGTTCTCCGAGAACGACTGCCGCTTCCTGCGCGAGTTCGAATCAGCTTATTAAGTCCCGAAACTTCACTCCCGCAGTGCGGGAGACAAACCGTTAACGCCCATGTCACTGTCCATACGCCCCGCAACCACGGCCGATACCGACCGCATCATGACCATCATCGACGCTGCCCGGCAGATTATGCGCTCTGCGGGCAACCCGGACCAGTGGCCCGAAGGCAAGCCCTCGCGCGACCAGATACTGGCCGACATCGACTGTGGCGCCAGCTACGTGTGCGAGGAAGACGGCCGCGTGGTGGCTACTTTCGCATTTGTGAAAGGCCCCGACCCTACCTACAAGACCATCTACAACGGCCGTTGGGCCGACGATGAGCAGCCTTACTACATCATCCACCGCGTGGCCAGCACGCCCGAGAGCCACGGCGTGTTCCGCGCCATGATGGATTTCTGCTTCACCCGCACCCGCAACATCCGCATCGACACCCATGCCGACAACCGCATCATGCAGCATCTCATCACCTCCTACGGCTTCACCTACTGCGGCATCATCCACCTGCTCAACGGCGAGGAGCGGCTTGCTTACCAGCGAATCATCTGAAACGGCAGCGCCGGAGCTACGGAACGGCGTGCCTGTTTGTCCTGATTTTATGCCAGAAAACGGTGTAGCCGTTTCGTACGAAATAGCCTCCAAATAGCCTGTTCCGATGCCCGGAAAAGGCAGAAAGCCACGGCCGGCCACCCCGAAGCATAGCTCCAGGGTTGCCGAAGGATAGCTTCAAGACTGCTGAAAGGCAGCTCCAAGCCGAAGGAAAATGAGCTTTTGATGGCCCGAAAGGCAGCTTTCGGGCGCCCGGAAAACGGAAGAAAAACACAAAATGCTGATAACCAGCGAAATAAAAGAAGCCCTATTTTCGCGTATTTGCAGCCAACTGGCTGCTTCGTTACGAATACGCGAAACTACAGAAGGTGTTTGTCAAAATTAATCGCAGCCCCATACGGACAGCACGAACACCCGCGGCAGGGTTGCTTCCAGCTCCGCTCACGGCCGTGCGGCGGTATCTTCGGAAAGTCCGATGGCCAGTGCAAAGAGATAGTCCGACAGTCTGTTCATGAACTGCATCACGTCAGCAGCCAGCGGATAGCGTTCGTTCACGGCCCACAGCCGCCTTTCGGCCGTTCGCGCCTTGGCACGGGCAACGTGGACCAAGGCCTCCTCGCGGCTCTCACCCGGCAGCATGAAACAGAAGCGGTTGCCTGTTGCCAGCCGGTCGGTTTCGGCCTCCAGCCGGCTGCACATGCCTCGTAAGCCATCCGGTTCGCCCTTGCCCGATGCCGCAACGTGGGTCATCACGGCCATCAGCAATTGCTGGATGGCTTTTAACAGACTGCAGGTTTCTTCGTTTCCGGACAGCGACGCCCGCACCAGACCTATCAGGGCGTTCAGTTCATCTATCTCTCCGTTGGCCTCGATGCGCAGGTCGAGCTTGCTCACCCGGCTTCCGCCGGGGAGGCCGGTGGTGCCTCCGTCGCCCGATTTAGTGTATATCTTGTTCATTGTTCAGTGTGTTTTGCGTGCGATAACGTAAATGATGACCGGGGCTCCGATAATCGGCGTCACGGCGTTCAGGGGTATGATGCCGTTCTCGCGGGGCAGGTAGCAAACCATGTTGCACAGCAGCGCCACGGCTGCACCCATGAGGAGCGTGGCCGGCAGCAGCTGTCGGTGGTTTTCGGTGGTAAGCAGCAGGCGCGCCATGTGGGGCACGGCAAGGCCAATGAAGGCCACGGGACCGCAGAAAGCCGTGGTTACCGCGGTGAGAATACCCGTTACCACGAGCAGCCGGTTGCGTACGCTCACGATGTTGATGCCGAGGTTTTCGGCGTACTGTTCGCCCAGCAGCAGCGCATTGAGCGGCTTGATGAGCAGCGCCGAGGCCACGATACCCGCTCCGGTAACGGCCGCGAAGACCGGCATCTGCTGCAGCGACACGCCACCGAAGTTGCCCATTCCCCACACCAGGTAGCTCTTCACGCCCTCTTGGGTGGCGAAGAAGTTGAGCAGAGAGATAACGGAATTGGAGATGTAGCCTGTCATGATGCCGATGATAAGCAGCATGACGCTGTTGCGGACGATGGTTGAAAAAAGGAAGATAACGGCCGTAACCGCCATTGCTCCTGCAAAGGCGGCCAGCAGAATGGCTGCATAGCCGCTCAGAGTGAGGCTCCCGGCCGTCACGCTGCCGCCCATGAGCAGCATGACCAACGCCACTCCGAGGCCTGCTCCGCTGCTGATGCCGAAGATGCCGGGGCCTGCCAGCGGGTTGCGGAAGGCCGTTTGCAGCATCAGTCCGCTAACGGCCAGGGCCGCTCCGCACAGGGTCGCAGTGAGCGCCTGCGGCAACCGAGACTCCAGGATGATGAACTTCCAGCTGGCTCTCTCGGCTTCATGCCCCGTGAGGATATGCCAGATGTCGGCTGCGGGAATATCAACCGAGCCGGCCATCAGGTTCAGCACGAACAGCATAGCTATCGCCAGCCCCAATCCGATACAGTATCTTACGCCTTTGTTCATTCAGAGTTTCCGGTAATAACGCAGTCCGCCCAGGTCGGTTCCGGGGTGGAGAAGCTGGATAAAGTCGCGCAGCAGATAGTCGGGACGGAAGCTCGTCTCCTCAAAGTAGGGCGTAACGGTGCAGTTGCACTCGTAGATTTCGCCCGTGCGGAAGGCCTTCATGCTCTCGTATCCGTGGTATTCGGCCAGCAAATCGGCACGGGTCATCGGCTTTTCTCCATTGAATTTGAAAGCCCACACATCGGTGTTGCCGGCCTCATCGAGCACCTGCTCGAAAGGCAGAGGCAGCGAGCCGCTGTGGCGGTCGGCACTGAAGGCGTAGCGGCCGTTGGCGTCGGCAATCAGCAAACCTATGGAGCTGCGGCCGCCGGGACAGTACCACACGCTGCCGGTCTTGCGCTCCGTCAGGACAGAACGCCCCTTGGGCAGTCGCGCGGCCACGGCTTTCAGGCTGTTGTAGGTGCTGTCAACGATGTTGAAAAGCGAGTCGGCCTGCCGTTCCTTGCCGTAGAGCATGCCGTAGAACTTCATCCATTCGGCCCTTCCCAGGGCCGAGGTCTCCATGTAGTCGGCCGCTTCGATGAGTGGAATCCCTGTCTTTTCCAGCTTGCCATAGCCTCCGCTGTTCTCAAAAGGCGAAAGCAGAAGGGCATCGGCACGCAGGTCTATTATCTTTTCTGTCATGGGTGCAAGGCCTTCGCCGCAGTCAACAATGGGACGGGCAGAGGCAGGCGAGGCGGAAAGGGCAGCTCTACGCTGCACATCGGGGATAAGGATGTACTTCAAATCGCATACGCCCGCAATAGCATCCTGCGCTCCGAGGTAATACAGCAGCTGGCAGTGGGCCGTGCTGAAGACCACGCTCCGCTCCACCGGTGTACGCACCACGGTGCCCTGCGGCAGGCCATCGGGCAGCTTGTCTTGCTTGGGTACCAGGATGTAAGTGTGCAGCGTGCGGCCCGGTTTCCACGGGTCGGCCAGCTCCACCTTAATATATCCCGGGTATTTAACTGCCGAGATGTGCTCTGCATAACGAAAGGCAACGGTATCGCCCCCATCCTGCGAGACGGCTGAAGAACCGCCGCCGCAGGATGAGAGCCACACGACTGTGCACAGGAAGAAAAGAGCAAGCTGCCTGTTCATCGCTTACTTACCGAGTTGCTGATGCACGTTGAATACCAGTGTGCCCGGGTTAACACCGATGGTGTAATCAGCCACGGACGTACCATCGGCCTTGTAGCGATAGAGTCTGCCGTCGGTCGTGTAGCTGGCATAGCCAGTATCGGGGTCTTTAGACAAGGAGGTGATGAACACCTCGCCCGTTGTGGGGTCAACGTTTATGGCATACGGGCTGAAGATTTCGGTGCCCGCGATGAACGTATTGGTGTCTTTCTCCTTCAAATCGTAGACCTGATAGGTTGCCGGAGAGCCGTAGGGGGCATTCACGAGATAGATTTTGCCGTTGCCGATGGCCATCATCGTGGCCTCAGCTATCTCCGTTACCTTGTCGCTGTTGTCCGGTTCAATCTTCTGCACACATGCCTTCACAGCGCCATAGTTGCCGGAGCTAAGCACGTAAAGGTCTCTTCCGGAGGCCAGTATCTGCGTAGGATTGAGTGTAACTGAAATCTCCGACACCTTTGCCAGTGTCTTCGCATCGAGCTTAACCACCGTTGTGAGGTAGTAGTTGGGGTCTGTGTACGCCTTGGAAGCATCGGCCGAGTTGCACACATACACGTAGCCGCCGCTCACGGCGATGCCTTCGAGATGCGAGCCTATAACCTCCGAGGTTCTTGCCACTTCGTGGGTGCTGGCATCTATGCGTGTTACCTGTCCGGTCCAGGATGAAACGTAGACCGATTCTCCGTCGGTGCAGGCCTCGCGGGGAGACTGAACCGAAACGGGAGTTTCGGCTTTGAAGGTAGATGTATTCACAATCTCTACCCGGTTCTCATCACTTGCAACGATGTAGATGTTCTGTCCGCACACCACTCCACTGTTGGGAGTACCGCCCAGCGAGCGGCCGTTGGCCGTGCTGAACACGTTGTGGGAAACTGTTCCTGATTTGTAATTGAGGAAATCGAGCGAGCCATCAATCTTGCTGAAATAGCTTCCCTCGTTGATTACAAACACGCCATCGGCCATGCTCTCATAGTGGGGAACCGGTCCGGGGCCGTCGTTATCATCATCTCCACATGCTGTAAAAAGCAGTGCTCCCATAGCAAGGAGCATCAAACTTGATAAATACTTCTTCATTTCTTATTACATTTAGTTATTGAACTTTTATATTTCTATGGTCAGAGTTCTATCGTAAGGCTCACCCGCCACGACCTTCCGGGCATGGGATAGTGGGCTACGATGTCGTACTGTTTATTGGTTACGTTCAGCAGCGAGGCCCGGGCGGTGAGCTTGGTGGCGCCAACGGCGAACGTGCGATAGGCGCTCATGTGCATCTCTCCGTAGCCTGCCATGCGCGTTCCGGCGGCATGCTCGTTGGTTGTCCACCGCTCGCTCAGGGCGTCGATGGTACAACTCATGTTGAGCCAGGGGTTCAGCCACGTGAGCGTAGCGCTGCAGGTATGCTCCGGGGTGTAGGTTATCTGGTTGCCGTAGTTGGCCGACTGTCGGTTTGTCCGGTTCCCGGCGCGCTGCCAGCTGTAGTTTCCCGTCCATTCGAGAGTGTGCTCCAGGCCCGCTGTCCACCGCACGTTGGCCGTTACATCCATGCCATGCGTGCTCACCTTGGCAAGGTTCATCATGCGCCATACGAACATATTGAACGGGATAGCGATGATTTTGTCCTTCACCTTATTAATATAAGCGTCGGCAGTTGCCTCAAGGGTCACGGCCTGAAGCTCCTTCCGGTAGGTCAGCCCCACATTCCACTGGCTCGTATTTTCCGGCTTCAGCGTGGCCGCACCTATGTGGAAGTAGTACAACTCGTTGAAGGTAGGCATGCGGAAGATGCTCTTCCAGAAAGCCCGCAGATAGAGATTTTCGCTCGTCAGCAGCCTGTACGAGGCGCTTACCGAGGGCGACAGCCTGTGCGCATTGCTGCTGGCGGCCCCCACTTCCACCCGTTCCAGGTAGTTGCTCCACAGCAGCCGACCCGTAAGCGTGAACCTCCCGGTGTGTACCTTGGCCGCTGCCGACTGCAGCAACGAGTGCCGCGAGGGCTTGCTGTAGTAGGTCTGCGAGCTGTTGAGCCGGTTGAGAAAGTAGTCGGCCGAGTAGTCCAGCGCCAGCCACGGGCAGGGGCTATACATCAGGGCGGCCGTAGTATAGCACTCGCTCTGGTTGTATTCAGCATCTGTCAGTGAGCTTCCGGGCGTGCCGTTGTGGTAATCGGACTGCGCCCAGTTAACCTTTGCGCCCAGCATCAGCCACCACCGCTCGGCCAGTCTGGTGCGAAAGCCCAGCTGACCGAAGGCATTACGCTCGTGCAGAGTCTCGTCATTGGCGTGTGTATAGAGGTGAACGATGCCCGGTAGCTCGCGGTTATTGTCGTAATAGTACAGCTTGCAGCTGAGCGTTGCACGCGGGTTGATTTGCCAGTTCACGTTACCTTCGGCGTGCCCGGCATTCATCATGCTGTTTGTTCGATGTTCGCGCGTAACCAGCCTCACGTTGTAGAGCCTGAAGGGATAGTCGTTGTCGGAATGCAGAAACTCTCCCTGAACCGACAATGCCACCCTGTCCGTGATGCTCCGGCCGTAGTAGAACGACGGCGCCACGGTGTTCCACGCCCCGTAGGTGAGGCGCCCTTTGACGTGCGGACGGTGGTTCTGCGTGGGCGGCAACATGTTCTCTATGGCCAGATAGGCAGCAGCGGCGTTGGTGCGGGCGGGTACGAAGATGTTGTCACCATCGCCTATGACCAGCTGCAGGTTGCGGACATTGTCGAGCGAGTAGCGCGAGAGGTCAATCTCTCCTGTCTGGCAGTCGCTCAGAGCCATACCGTCGTAAATCACGGAGGTATGCCTCGAGCCTATGCCTCGTACCGATACGGTCTTCATACCGCCCGCTCCACCGTAGTCTCGCAGCGTTATTCCGGCCATGTGGTTCAGCGCTTCGGCCATGGTCTGCACGCCCAGCAGCTCCATCTTCTCTGCCGATATCAACTGCAGGGGAACCGCCGAAGTGATGTTGCTGCCGGCTTTTGCCGACACCACCTCCACGCCCTCCAGCTCATGCACCTGGCGGGTAATCGTGTCGTTCTGCGCATACGCATTCAGAGCCAGCGCCGATACAACCACTGTAAAGATGGTTTTGCCCATTGTCGTTGATACTATTGTCCCACTTGTCCTTCTTCCTCGAAAAGGGCAAGTATATGAATGGCAACGGCAGGTCTTCTGACTTGAGACTCAAGTATGAACGCCTTCCCATCCAAGAGGATAGTGGCTTGTGTTCATCTCCATAAAGAGCCCTTTACAGCTGCGGGACAGTTCAGGCCTTGCACCTGATTCCCTTTTAATCAATCGCATGAACCTATTGCGATGCAAAGATAATGTAAATCCCCCGAAAAAGCAAATTTATTTATATCTTTACGCTGCTTCGCTTCCGTCATTGCACACCGGACGCCGCTCCGCAGGCACTTGGCAGGGAGTCGTTCTGCCGTTACCCTGGTAACAAAAAACAGCCGGCGGGGGTGCCGGCAGCCACTTTCGGGAACTTTCGACAGGTGTCGCACGATTGTGTGACACTTGTCGTATGATCGTGCGACACCTGTCGAAAGTTCCCGAAGCACGTCTCCGGCACTCCCAATCGTCGGTTCCTTGGGGCCGGGAACCCGCTGCAGGCACCGTATGTGCACCCCAATGATTAATTTATCTTATTTTCTTTTCTGCATTGTTCGGTTTTTGTTATATTTGCATTCCGAAAATCTAACTCAACAAAAAACAACAAATACCATGTCGGAAGAAAATCCAAATCAACTCAACAATCACATTGAGATGAAGAAAGTATGGGAACTCATCGCCATTGTGATTATCACCGCCGTCATCTGGAACTTGCCAACAGCTTTCTTTGGCATCGACGGTCTCACCGTAGTTCAGCAGCGCGTAATCGCCATCTTCGTGTTTGCCACCCTCTCGTGGCTCACCGAAGCCATCCCGTCGTGGGCCACTTCGCTGGCCATCATCACCATTATGTGCCTCACCATCTCCAACAACGCGATCGTGTTTTTTAAGGGTGAAGGCGAGCAGTTCGGCGAGTTGCTGGCCTCGAAGGATATCATGGCCACCTTTGCCAATCCCGTTATCATGCTCTTCCTGGGCGGTTTCATCCTGGCCATAGCGGCCACCAAGTCGGGTCTCGACGTGCTGCTGGCCAAGAACCTCATCCGTCCGTTCGGCCATAAGAGCGAGAACGTGCTGCTGGGTTTCCTGCTCATCACGGGTGTCTTTTCCATGTTCGTGAGCAATACGGCCACAGCAGCCATGATGCTCACCTTCCTCACGCCCGTCTTTGCAGCGCTGCCGGCCAACGGCAAGGGGCGCATAGCGCTCACCATGAGCATTCCCGTGGCTGCCAACATCGGCGGTATGGCCACCCCCATCGGCACTCCGCCCAACGCCATTGCCCTGCAGGCGCTCAACCAACAGCTGGGTATGAACGTCAGCTTCGGCCAGTGGATGGCCGTCATGTTCCCCCTCGTTGTGCTTATACTGTTCCTCAGCTGGCGCATTATCCTGCATTTCTTCCCCTTTACCCAGAAAACCATCGAGCTCAAGATTGAGGGCGAGATAGCCCACGGATGGCGTATGTGGGTGGTATCGGGAACCTTCGTGGTTACTATTCTCATGTGGCTCTTCGACCGGGTCACCCATGTTGACGCCAACACCGTGGCCATGATACCCATGGGAGTGTTCGCCCTGACCGGCGTTATCACCGGTAAAGACTTGCAGAAGATAGACTGGTCGGTCATCTGGATGGTGGCCGGAGGCTTTGCCTTGGGCTTAGGCATGAACGGATCGGGGCTGGCCGACCGCGCCATTGAGAGCATCCCGTTCGGCCAGTTCTCGCCAGTGGCCATCCTGCTCATATCGGGCGTCATCTGTTACTTCCTCAGTAACTTCATCAGCAACACCGCTACGGCAGCCCTGCTGGTGCCCATCCTGGCCGTTGTCTGTACCGGCATGGGTGACAAGCTCGGCTCCATCGGCGGCACCTCTACCGTCATCATCGGCATTGCCCTTGCTGCTTCCAGCGCCATGTGCCTGCCTATCTCCACGCCTCCCAATGCCATTGCCTACTCCACCGGACTGGTCAAGCAGAACGACATGCTCAAGGTAGGCCTCACGGTGGGCATCATCAGCATGGTCTTAGGCTACGGTCTGCTCTACTTCATCGGCAAGATAGGCTTCTTTGCCTGATGATGAAAGGCTGAAAAAGATTATGAATACGGGAGCCGGGTGGTTTGTTCCATCCCGGCTCCCGTTGGTTTCGGCTACCCGTA
Organism: Prevotella sp. kh1p2; assembly: GCF_900111525.1. Lineage (NCBI taxonomy): Bacteria > Pseudomonadati > Bacteroidota > Bacteroidia > Bacteroidales > Prevotellaceae > Prevotella > Prevotella sp. kh1p2. The sequence goes on along the minus strand of NZ_FOHY01000009.1, from coordinate 73,038 downwards.
TTCAGGCTTACAGGCTCTGAATACGGGTAATTTCGGCTTCTATCTCGGTTGTCGACTCCGTCTTGAACGTTCGTGCTATCCGGCCTCGATGCAGGTAATAAATCTCATCGCAGACATCTGTGAGCGAAGAGATGATATGGGATGAGAGGACAAGTAGCTTGCCTTCAGCCTTCATTTGCAGCATCCACTTCTTCAGCAGGATGCAACCGGAAAGGTCCAGGCCGTTAAACGGCTCGTCAAGGATGTAGATGTCGTTATGCTGCAACATGAGAATAAAGAGCATCAACCGCTTCTTCATGCCCATAGAATACTGGCTGGGATACTTCTGCAGCGGCAACCGGAACTGGCGGTTCAGCTCTTCTATGGCCTCATTGCCAACGGTCAGGCCTCTTGCCCGCAAGCTGAAATCCACAAACTCACGCCCTGTTACCATGGGATAGAAGTAGGGCGTGTCGCTGAGATAGCCGATGAGCGAGCCCGGCTCCTGCGAAACAGCGCCCTCGTAAGGCTCCAATCCCGTCATGCAACGGAACAGGGTGCTCTTTCCGGCGCCGTTTTCGCCCATGATACCGTATATCTTTCCCGGCCCGAAAACAATGCTCACATCCGCCAGAACGGTCAGTTTGCCGTAGCGTTTGGTGATATTCGACAGTTCCATATTGCTCAATTAAAAATGTTCTGTGTACTGGTTTTGGCTTGCAGAAGCAACACCACAATGATGAAAAGCTGAACTGCAAGCATCCCGTGCCATAGCAGCGCGCCGCAACCGACAAGGAACAGGAACCACAGAACCAGCCACTGAAGTACCAACAGGCTTGCAGCAGTAAACCTTAATAGGTACGCTTGCAGCAGAAACAGGCTGCACGCAAGCCACCCGACCACTATATCAAGCACGCCGCCCACAGTCCGCGAGGCCATGAAGAACACGACTCCGAAAGGCAGAAGCAACACAACGGCATTCAGGAAGGAATACTTTGCGTTGAGCAACACCATGCGGCGGAAGCCCGGATAGAAGAGAAGATGAGGCCGATGCAGCTCCTGAAAAAGGAAATTGCCCAGCAGGAAGACAAACAGCAAGGTGCTTACCAGGGCCAGGTTCATGTTGTTGTAACAGATGCCTACGGCCGCCACTGCCACCAAAAGCACGTAAGGCAGAAGCAGCACCCGCAGACTGCCGAGGTAGAAAACGCTGCCTTTGAGCAGCAGCGGGTGCGTGGGAACGCGAAAATCTACGTGAGCAGCCGGCAGCCACACAAGCAGCAAGGGCGCAAGAGCACAGCCCGCCGCATCTTTCAGCCGGCCCAGCAGCACGGCCTCCATAAAGAACGGCAGGGCTATGAGGCTGTAGTCTGTCAGCAAAACCAACCTGTCGCGGCCTCGGGTCAGGATGTTCAGCATCGCCCTGTCGCCTCTCGAAAAGTGCGTAAAGGCAACGATGCAGGCCGCCACAGCGGCCAGAGAGCCCTCGGGCAGATAGGAGAAAAGATACGCCAGGCCCGCAGCAAGAAGGATAACCAAGGCGGCAAACGGGGCTCCCAACTCGCGCAAGAAGTTGGAAACCATACGAAACCTCAATCTGATAACTGCTTTGTTCATTCTTTCTGTTTGTGAGCAGGACTCGCGGAGGGAGTTCCCCGCATCCGTATTTGCGCGCAGCAGCCGGCTCTGCCCTACCCTTTGCCGTTGCTGCAAGACGCAAGACGGGCCGCAGCGGCAACGGTAGAGGACTGCAAATGCTACTTACGATACCTGAGTTTGACAAAGACCGGATAGTGATCCGACGGCGTGCGGAGCTCCCACCGGCGGAAGCCAATCTCCTGCGGAGCATCCTTCCCCTTTACTTCCGGGCTGCCTGAAACGGGCTTCCAGTACATGTTGGTGAGGATGCCGTAGTGCTCCACCTCGAACTGGGGCGAGACGAAGATGTGGTCAATGCGGCTGTCGGACTTCAGCGAGGGCCTGAAAGCGTTGAACGTTCCGTTCTCAGCAAAGCGCTGGCGGGCGTGAACGTAGCTGTCCTTGAGCAGTCCCGACTGCACGAAAACCTGAAAGATATCGTCGTTCTGGTCTACATTGAAGTCGCCTACCACCACAACCGGCCGCGTGCCGGCCAGCTCCCTTATCTTCTGCACAATGAGTTTGGCCGACTCCCTGCGGGCCACCACGCCCACATGGTCCATGTGGAGGGCGAAGAAAAAGAACCTGAGCTTGGTGCTGCGGTCCTTGAATTCGCCCCACGTACAAATGCGCACGCAGGCTGCATCCCACCCAAGGGCAGGCTTGTCAGGCGTCTCGTTGAGCCAGAAGTGGCCGCTATGGAGCAGTCGGAGCTTGTCTTTCTTGTAGAAAATGGCCGAATATTCGCCCGCTTCACGGCCGTCGTCGCGCCCCACACCGAGGTAACTGTACCCGGTACAGCGGCGCAGCATGTCGTGCAACTGCCCCACCACCACCTCCTCGGCACCGAAGATATCGGGGCTCTCGAAGTTAATCTGGTCGCACACAACCTGCTGCCGCACGCTCCATCCGTTACCTTCAAGCTCGTCGTCGTTGCTGGCATTGTTCCTGATGTTGTAGGTTCCCACGTACAGCTGCTGTGCACTCGCGGCGAGGGCGAACAGCAGCACGAGGGCTAAAGTAAAACGTCTCTTCATCTGATAACAGTATTGACAGTTGTTTAGTTGGTGCAGCAAAATTACAAAAAAATATCGGTTCGGCTGCATTTGGCGGTGGGTAATTGCGTGATGGCAGGGCAGCAGCAAGCCCGCAGGCGGAAAGAAAGCGGCGGTTTTGTCCTGATTTTATGCCTGAAATGAGTGCAGTATTTCCGGCCGAAACAGCAAGCAAGAGGCCCGTTTCCGCCCTCCGCCGGGCCCGGAAACCGCCATCGGTCCGGCTGAAGCATAGCTCCGGGCGCCCCGAAGGATAGCTTCAAGCCTGCCGAAGCATAGCTCCGGCGAGGCGGAAAACATGCTCCGGCAACCCCGAACGACAGCTCCGAGGCGCCCGGAAAATGTAAGGAAAACACAAACTGCTGATAACCAGCCGATTAAAGACAGTCCTATTTTAGCGTATTTGCAGCCGGGCGGCCGGTTGATTGCAAATACGCAAAACCACAGCAGGTATTTGTCAAGATATCTGCCATCAGAGTTTCTCGCCGCAATGGGAGCAATAACGGTCCTTTGCATCTACCTTTCCGTCGCAGCGGGGGCAACGTCCGTTCTCCACGCGGCGGTTGGTCTCGTCGATGAAAGTGGCCGACACAATGCCTGTGGGCACGGCTATGATGGTGTAGCCCAGCAGCATGACAAAGGCCGAGAGCAGCCGCCCAAGGAGCGTAACGGGCGTAATGTCGCCGTAGCCCACGGTGGTCATGGTTACGATAGCCCAGTAGATGGACGTGCCGATGTCGGTAAACTGGGAGCCGGGCACGCCGTTCTCAATGATGAACATAAGCGTGCCGATGCACGTAACGAGTATGAGCACGAAGAGAAAGTAGACCAGTATCTTGCGCAGACTCCTGCGGATGGACTGCAGGAGGATGTAACCCTCGTTGATGAAGTTGAACAGGCGGAAGATACGGAAGATGCGGATGAAGCGAAAGGAGCGCAGCATGAGCATGTAACGGGCACCGGGAAAGAAAGCCGAAAGATAGGGCGGCAGGATGGCCAGCAGGTCGATGACGCCGAAGAAGCTCATGGCGTACTCCCGCTTGTTGGGCGAGCAATAGAGCCGGGCGATGTACTCGATGGTGAAGAGGAAGGTGAGCACGAACTCCATAACCTCCAAGATGAGCTTGTAGGTGTGGGCTATGTGCTGGATGCTCTCGATAAAGGAGACCACGAGACTAAGCATGATGGCCACGATGAGGGCGATGTCGAATTTCTTGCCGGCCTTGGTGTCGGACTCAAAGATGATGCTGTACAGCCTCTCTTTCTCTAACCACGATGGTTTTGTCATTGTTTGCGGGTGCTTGGTTGGTATGCGGGCGTAAAAATACGAAATATATGTGAAAGAACAAAAGGCCCGTAGGAAGAATTTGGGAAACAAAGTCTGAAAGGCTCCCAACAAGTGCTAATTAAACACAAAGAACGCAAGTTTTCACATTATTTTAATACATCAGACTTGATGCACATCAATTTTTTCGCTATATTTGCAATGTTAGGGTGCGCGGGAACTGCAATTCGCGTAATCCTGAAACGGAAAGCCCACGGGCTTCTGGTAAAGCTACATATTAATCATTTAATCTTTACAACTATGGCAGTAAGTAGAATTAAAGAAGAGGTCTATCAGGACTTAGCTGCCTACCAAGCAAGTAGCAGCGACCAGACCGAACTCGTATCCATGCTGGGTGGCGAGGTTTGGTACGAATAGTACCTACATCCGAACCCATTATTTAAACTATCAAGAGGGTATGCACCACCACCGGCGGGCATACCCTCTTTACATTCAGTCGGCATGCTCGAACCCGAAGTACTGCCCCTTGAGCAGTGTCGGGATGCCGTTCTTCATCCAGGCAGGCTGCGGCGCGCCCTTGAGCTCATAGTCGAAGAACTGCTGCAGGCGCACCGACAGGTCCTTGCAGTTGCGGCGCTCCTTGAGGTTGTGGGCCTCGTTGTTGTACTCCAGCAGCCATGCCGGCTTGCCCAGGCGGCGCAAACCCATGAAAAGCTCGATGCCCTGGTACCAGGGCACGGCGCCGTCGGCATCGTTGTGCATGATGAGGACGGGCGTTTCGACCTGCGGAAGTTTGAAGAGTGCCGAGTTTGAAAGGTACAGCTCGGGGGCCTGCCACAGGTTGCGGCCGATGCGGCTCTGGCCCTGTTCGTACTGCCCCTGCCTGCTCTGTCCGCTCTCCCAGCGAATGCCGCCGAAGGCACTCGTCATGTTCGATACCGGTGCTCCTGCCCCGGCAGCCTTGAACATGTTGGTGCGGGTGATGAGATAGGCCACCTGATAGCCTCCCCAGCTTTGTCCCTGAATGGCCATGTTGGCCTTATCGACCCACGGATTGCGGGCCAGCGCCTCGGCTCCACTTACCACGCAGTTGTACGCCGACTCGCCTGGAAGGCCGGCGGTGTACACAATGTCGGGCACAAAACACAGGTAGCCGCGGCTCGTGAAGAACGAGATATTGATGATGGAACGGCTGGGGGCCGGTGCAATATAGCTGTACAGACTCTCCGAACGCTTCTCATAAAAGTAAATCATCACGGGGTATTTCTTCGTTGGGTCAAAGTTCTCGGGCTTGTAGAGCAGTCCGTCGAGCCGCTTGCCATCAAAGGCCGTCCAGTGTACCAGCTCCACCGAGCCCCAGTTGTAGTCCTTTTGCTGGGGATTGATGGCCGAGAGTTGCTGCTGCGTCTTGAAGCTGTTGCGCGTCAGGTAGATGTCGTTGGAGTGCTGGAAGTTGCCCCGCAGATAGGCATAAACGCGGGCATCGTGGGCCTTGATGATGTTCAGGTAGCTCCATCCCTCGAGCGTGCAGCGGCGCAGGTTGCCGCCGGTGGTGGTCAGGGCGAGGCCGTTGCGCTTGCTCACATTGTCGAAGACGGAGATCAGCATCTCCTCGCCGGGAGCGATGGTGGGGTCGTCGTCGGCCTCTTTCGTGCTGATATAACGGTACGTCAGGCTGTCTCTGCGGCCCTCGCCTCTGGTCAGGCAAACGGCTTTTGCACCGTTAACGGGCAGACGCCACACGTCGTAGCGGTCGTAGACAATGATGTCGGCGTCGCCTGCTGTCCATCCCGCCAGGCCGTAAGGCTCCTTGAGCATGGGGTGGTCGTCGTCTTCATTCCAGAAGTTTACGCCCGTCTGGGTGCCAAGTTCACGCGTAGAGGAGGTTGTGGAGTCAAAGACTTTCCACACGGAAGCCTTCATGTCGAAATATGCCACATAGCGGGCAGAGGGCGAGGCGCTAACTTGGCTTACCACGCCTTCCGTTACCAGCTGCCGTGCCCCGGTGCTGAGGTCAATCAGGTTGACGCGTTCGGGTATCTGGTAGTTCCACTGCGTTTCCACCATCCGTTCCGTGCGGTCGACCGACAGGGCCTTGGGAGCGTTGCCGCGGTTGATGAGCCGGATGTCGTCGAACATGGAAGTGGTGAGGGGTTTGAGCTCTCCGTCGCGGTAAACGGCCAGGCACGTCTGCCTTTGCAGCTGTTTCAGGTTCACCTTCATGGCCGGTGGGAGCATGGGTTCGTTATAGGTCCACAGGTCAAGTTGTGCCGTCTCGAAGTCGTACTTGGTGGTATCGTCGGGCGCAATGAGCGGTGCCACGCCGGCAAAGATGCGCTTGCCGTCGCGGCTGAAGGACGGTGCGGCATACTCGTTGATGCCCCATCCCTTGGGCAGATTGCCTATGCGGACGGAGTCGACCAGTCTTTCGGCCTTGCCGTTCATGGTGTAACGGTAGAGTGCACAGTGCTTGTTGCCGGTCTTCATGGTGTCGGCAGAGGCAAGATACAGCATCTGCGAGCCCTGCTCATTGAAGGAGGGCAGCGCGTAGAAGGCCAGCGTGTCGCCCACGAGTGCCGACTCATGGCGGGCTATGTCGTAGGTTCCGAGCAGCATCTTGTTCTTCTGCTCCTTGCGGGTGTAGGCCACCACGCTGCCCGTGCGGTCCATGTCATAGGCATCAACGTGGCGTAACGTGTCCGTGCGGCCGGTGAGAAACTCGTAAACCAGCAAGGGCCGGCCCACGTCTTTCTTCTTCCGCTCCTTCTTGGGGATAAGGGTCGTGTCGCTGCTCATAAAGGCCACGGCCCTTGTAGCATACTTGCCGAGCTTGTAGGAGGGAACGGAGGCAAACTTGTTCACCTTCCATGTCCGCAAGTTAAGGATGGCCAGGGAATCCTGCGGCAGGTCGTCGTCCTTCTTTTTCTTGATTTTCGCCTTCCTCGTCTGCTCGTAGAGCGGCTTCAACTGGCAGACAACGAACTGCTCGCCGCTTACAATCTGTTGCCTGTAACCGCGCGGCAGGCGGAGCTGTCGGCCGTTTTTGTTGTTGCGAATAACGAGCACGCCGTCGCCTTCCTGTGGGTTTTCCTGCCATGTCTGGATGTTTCCGCTGCGCGAAATCGTGGCATTCTGCACGCTCTGCCAGCCGTCGTAAACGGAGTGGTCGAGTGGTTTTTTCTGCGCATGTAATGGGAATGACAACGCCAAAAGCGCGAGAATAGAGATTGTTTTCATGTGATGTTTGTGTTGTAAACTGACACAAAGGTACAATAAAAATTAGAAATTCCGCGCAAATATACTTGGCATGATGGTTTTTTATTATATTTGCGATTGAAAACTAAACATCAACATTATGGACGAAAACAAGAGATTAAACAGGAGAGAGTTCATCAAGAAGCTGGGCGTAGGTTCCGCTTCGGCCATGGCCATGATGGCTCTTGACCCCCTCAAGGTAATTGCCGGTCCGATGGAAGACGGCAAAGCGCCCCGCCAGTCGGCCCACAACAACATGACTTACAGGGTGAACCGCCACACCGGAGACAAGGTGAGCCTGCTCGGTTACGGCATGATGCGCCTGCCGATGAAGGCCGGACAGATTGACCAAGAGCTGGTGAATAAGGAAGTGGACTATGCCATTGCCCACGGAGTGAACTACTTTGACACGGCTCCCGTTTATTGCGGAGGCAAGAGCGAGGCCGCTACAGGCATTGCGCTGCACCGCTATCCGCGCGAGAAATACCTCGTTGCAACGAAGATGTCGAACCAAAATCAAAGGCTCTGGGACATTGACAAGGCCAAGGAAATGTACCACAACTCGTTCAAGAACCTGCAAGTTGACCACATAGATTATTACCTCATGCACGCTGTAGGTGGCGGCGGGATTGAGAACTTGAAGCATCGCTTCATCGAAAACGGCCTGCTCGACTTCCTCGTTGAGGAGCGCAAGGCAGGCAGAATACGCAACCTGGGTTTCTCCTACCACGGCGACGTGGCCGTGTTCGACTGGTTGCTGGACCACAACGACAAGTATCAATTCGACTTCGTACAGATAGAACTCAACTATGTTGACTGGCGTCATGCCTCGCTCTCCAAAGAAGATGCCGACGCGGAGTATCTCTACAACAAATGCGAAAAGCTGGGAATACAGAACGTGGTGATGGAACCGCTGCTCGGAAGCCGGCTGGCCAAGCTTCCTGCCGAGCTCGCCCAACAACTCACAAGCCAACGACCAGGCAAGAGCGTTGCCTCTTGGGCGTTCAGATGGGTTGGCACTCTGCCCAACATTCTCGTTGCACTCAGCGGCATGACGTACATGGAACACTTGGAAGATAACGTCAAGACATTCTCTCCTCTCGACCCTTGTACGGAGGCGGAAAAGGCTCTGCTGGCCAAGATAGCCGACTCGCTGGCAGGCTATCCCACCATTCCCTGCACCGCATGCCGCTACTGCATGCCCTGTCCTTACGGTGTGCATATACCCGAAAACTTTGCTTATTACAACGAAGCAGTGAACTCCCACGTGCTTCCTCTGCCCGATAAAAACGCTCCCGACTACGCAGAGCGCCGCCGGGAGTTTGTCAATGGTTTCCGCAAAGCCATAGAAGAGAGCGGCCGGGCCGACCAGTGTATGGACTGCGAGGCATGCTTGCCGAAGTGTCCTCAGCAGATACGGATACCCGTACAGATGGCTCGGCTGGTGGAACTGACCCGTTAAACCGACTTGCGGTTATTGAGATAGTAGAGCGCCGCACCAATAGCAGTGCAGAATTCGCTGTACTTCGGAATGATGAAACGTACCTTGTAGAGTTTTTCCATGGCCGGAAAAACCTCCTTGCACTGCGGCAGCAGGGTCAGGTTTCCGATGAGTACATACTCGCGGATGCCTGTTCCCAGAGCCGAGAGGATGGTGCTCGAGCCGATGGTTTGCAGCACTGTGGTGATGATTCCCAGCGCAATATCCTCGCGTGAAGCATTACTCTTGGCGTTTCCGAACAAGCTGGCAGTGGCTGTCTTGGGAAGTCCGGGCAGCGGATTGGGGCTGATGTCGCCGATGCGGACATCGATATTGGAGATGTCGCCCTGCATGGCAAGCGTGGTGATGGTCTTTACATCGTCGGTTTTGAGCATGATGCGGGCAAGCCCCATCAGCGTACCGCCTCCCACGCCGATACCTCCGATGTGGCGTATATTGTTGCCGTTACACTGCACGAGCGATGTACCGGTGCCCATGCTCACCACAATCATGTCTTCCAGTTCGGTTTCATAACGGGCTCCCAAACCGTCGGCTATAAACTCCTCGGCCTTTGCCGTGGGCAGTCCATAGATGGGTGCGTCGATGTAAGCGGCACCTACGCCGGTTATCATCACCTGCTCTATGTCCTCCAGCTTCACCTTATTGTCATACAGATACTTGCCGAAAGCACCGTAGAGCGATGTTACCGGGTCGGTAGCCTTGATGCGGATGGGCGATACCACCTTGCCTTCTTCGTTGATACCAACAATCTTGGTGGTGCTGATACCTACGTCTATACCTATTATAATACTCACGTCAACACAGAATTATAGAATAAATAATAAAAAAGAAGATTACGAGAAGCAAAGATACTATATTTTTTGTATATTCGCACCATTAATGATTGATTTATGGAAAAAAACGCTTTTGGCCACGAACCGGTGAGAGTCGTGGCAGCCATTGTGAAAGACGGAGACCGATACTTGTGCATGCAGAGATGCCGGTCGCACGAATCCTATAATTCCGAACGATGGGAGTTCCCCGGCGGAAAGGTTGAAACAGGTGAATGCGACTACGCTACCCTCATTCGCGAAATCAAGGAAGAGATGGACTGGGACATCTTTGTAGGCCGCCCCATCGGCACGGTCGAGCACCAGTATCCCGACTTCCGGATTGCGCTCACGGGCTATCTGTGCCGCAAAGGTGACGGCGACTTCAAGCTGCTGGAGCACCTGGATGCCAAATGGCTCACCCGGGCAGAGATGGAAAAGCTGAACTGGACCGACGCCGACCGCAAGCTCCTGCAGCTCATCTGACGACCGCCGGCTCTTTTACCTGTACACGAAATAGCTGCCGCCACTGCTCTGGCAGTATCTCCTAACAAGCTCCAAGATGTACTCGGCATTGGCTCTTACGTTCTGCTCGTTGCCGTCGTAACCATTGATGAGCACCACCAAGTGCGTGGTCTCGAGGCTTATCTTGGTGCGCTCATGGTCGGATGTGGGTGTGCCTACGCCTCCCTCGCCGTCCCGATACACCGGCAGGCCGGCAATGTTTATCATTCCCCGTCCGATGCCTTCATAGGGTTCGCTCTCCCGGCCGATGCCCAGCGTGAGCTTGCTGCCCACGAATTTGTCAGCATCAAAGCCTCCGATGCTGTAGCCGAACTTGATACTGGCCAGGTTAACGAGGTCTACGAGCGTGTCTATTTGGTACAGTTGCTTACCCTGCAGCATGCGCCTGATAAGCGCCTCCGATGCCGGACGATAGCGCGACGGATCCTTGCCGCACGCCCGGTACACCCTGCGCGTGGCCTCGATACCGGGCATCAGCTTCAGCGTTTCGGTGGTCAGCTCGCTGCGATATTGTTCTCCGAGCCGGCCTATCTCCTGCCACAGCCCTTCCGAATACTCGCTGTTCACCACGCGGGCCTCAACACACGCGCCCACAAAGCCCGGGCACACGCTCTCTATCTCATCCGATACAGTTACCTCTATCATTCTTTTCTTGCTTTAAAAAGTCCGCAACAACACACCTCATTTCTGCCTGCGGACACGGCAAAGTTAGAAAATTTATTCCATCCTACCCGCTTTTATGCACCTTTTTTGTTATTTTTGCAAGCATAACAGATAAAAACCAAAACCGTTGCCCGCGCAGGGCAGCATCATTAAAGACTATGGACAAAATCACACTGATGCAGCAACTGGTCGACAAACTCAACCAGGCATCGCAAGCCTACTATAATGGCAGGGGCGAACTCATGAGCGACCACGAGTGGGACTCGATGTTCGACCAGTTGAAACAACTTGAAGCAGAGACGGGCGAAGTGCTCCCCGACTCGCCTACCAACAAGGTTTCGGAAGACAACTTGGCCGGACAGAAGGAGCAGCACGAGTTTGCAGCCCTCTCGCTGGCCAAGACCAAGCTGCCGGCCGACCTGGAGAAATGGGCCGAAATGCGCCCCGTGTGGCTCTCGTGGAAGCTCGACGGCCTCACCCTTGTAGTGACTTACGACAACGGCAGGCTAACCAAAGTGGTTACGCGCGGCAACGGCCACATCGGCACCAACATCACCCACCTGGCCGGAGCCATAGAGGGCATACTGCCGCAGATAGCCTACAGCGGCCACGTTGTCATCCGCGGCGAGGCCGTGATATCGTATGAAGACTTCGAACAGTTCAACATGGAGAGCGACGAAGAGTACGCCAACCCCCGTAACCTGGCCTCGGGCTCGCTCACGCTCAAGGACCCGCAGGAGGTGAAAGCGCGCCACATACACTGGATTCCGTTCACTCTGGTGCACACCGACGAGGACATCAGCTCCTGGGGTGCACGCATGCAGTGGCTCCGCAAGTTAGGTTTCGGCCCCGTGGAGCACGAACTTATCCGGCAACCTACACTGAACAACATCGAAGAAGTGATTGACCGCTGGACCCGAAAGGTAACCGACCGCGTGAACCCCTACCCCGTCGACGGCCTCGTCATTACCTACGACGACACCGCCTACGCCCAGACCGGCTCCGTAACCGGCCACCACGCCACGCGTGCGGGCTACGCTTTCAAGTGGCAAGACGAGAGTGCAGAGACCCGGCTCGACCACATCGAGTGGTCGTGCGCTGCCTCCACCATCTCGCCCGTGGCCGTGTTCGACCCCGTGGAGCTCGAAGGAACCACCGTGAAGCGGGCCTCGCTGTGCAACATCAGCGAGTGCCAACGGCTCGGCATCGGCGGTTCTGGCTCCGTGCTGCAGGTCATCAAGGCCAACAAAATCATCCCCAAAGTCATCCGGGTGAGCCAGGCCGTGGGCTCGTTCGAGATACCCGAGCACTGCCCCGTGTGCGGTTCGGCCACCAAAGTAAGTGTAAGCGGCGCCAGCGGAACGCGCACCTTGCACTGCACCAACGCCGCCTGCCCCGCCAAACAGCTCAAGAAATTCGCCCGATTCGTGTCGAAGGCGGGCATGGATGTTGACGGAATATCGGAACAGACCTTAGCCAAATTCATCAACCTGGGCTGGGTGAGCGACTATGCCGACATCTACCGGCTGCGCGACCACGCCACAGCCATGGCCTCGCTCGAGGGCTTTGGCGAGAAGTCTGTTGCCAACATCATGCGCTCCATCGAGGCTTCGCGCCAGGTGGAGGCACAACGGCTGCTCTACGCTCTCACCATTCCCATGTGCGGAGTGGATGTTTGCAAGCGCCTGCTCTCTGCCTACAAGCTGGCTGACCTCATCCGCGAAGCCCGCGAAACCTCCGACGAGGGCCACTTTGCCGTGATTTCGGGCATCGGACCGGAGAAGAGCGCGTCCTTCGTCCGCTGGTTCCACGACGAGCAGAACCAGCGAACGGTAGACCATCTGCTGCCCGAGTTGCACGTCATCCAGGCCGAAAGCAAACCCACCGGGGCACGGTGTGAGGGACTGACCTTCGTCATCACCGGCGACGTGCACCACTACAAGAACCGCAATGAGCTGAAAGCATACATCGAGAGTCAGGGCGGCAAGGTGACGGGAAGCGTGAGCAAATCGACCAACTACCTGATAAACAACGACGTGGCGTCCACCTCTACCAAGAACCAGAAGGCCCATCAGCTGGACATCCCCATTATTTCCGAAGACGAATTCATCGCCCGCTTCGCTTCTGCTGATGGCAACCCCGCACCCACGGAGCCTGATTTGTTCGATTAGAGAATGGCCAGCAGGAAAGCCGCTGCAGCAAAATTAACGCGCTGTTACTCTGTCTTAAATAATCAGCAACCAACCGACAAGGAGCATGCAGCAATGGTTCCTCCCCTTAGAAAGGGAAGGTTAGGAGGGGATGATTTCATAAGCTGCATTGCCAACTCATGCTATCAGGTCATCCCCTCCTCCGCCTCCCCTTTCCAAGGGGAGGATACCAGTTTGACTTTTTGCAAACTGTTACTTGCTCTTTCCCGCTAAGTAGCAAACCTGCTACAAACAAAAAACTACGCTGTTACCCTGTCTTAAATAATCAGCAACCAATCGGCAGGGGGCATGCAGCAGCGGTTCCTCCCCTTAGAAAGGGGAGGTTAGGAGGGGATGATTTCGTAAGC
>NZ_FOHY01000009.1:0-59341 GCF_900111525.1 Prevotella sp. kh1p2 | reverse complement strand
AAGGGGAGGTTAGGAGGGGATGATTTCGTAAGCTGCATTGCCAACTCATGCTATCAGGTCATCCCCTCCTCCGCCTCCCCTTTCCAAGGGGAGGATACCAGTTTGACTTTTTGCAAACTATTACTTGCTCTTTCCCGCTAAGTAGCAAACCTGCTGCAACCAAAAAATTACTTTGTTACTCTGTCTTAAATAATTAGGAAATAATCAGCAGGAGACCCGCTGCAGCAAAATAAACACGTTGTTATTCCGTCTTAGCAAGCGTATGGATAAGTTGTTGTAAATCAAAAGATTATATCTACTGATGCAAAAGCTATGCTTCAAGCCTCTTGAACGATAGCTTCAAGCGCCTTGAACGATACCTTTAAGGAGGCTGTTGATGGTATATTGGAATACGAGGGGATAATAACAAAAACGTGTTGCATGTATCAGAAGACCATGCAACACGTAATTGGATATCTTAAAACTTGAGTTTTCGCAACCATGCCGAAAGCATGCGGAGCAAAGAATCGGTGCATTCAAACAGCCCACCCGCAGCTTACAGAACAGCAAACTCTAATCGCTCCCCTACCCACAAAGCAAATCATAATTGTCAATTACCCATTCTCAATTCTCCATTTTCAGAACGTCCACTTGGCTGCAAGCGTGGGGATGGCGTAGAACTTGTCGTTGCGGCCCACCTCGTTCCACACGAAGTTGTTGGAAATCTCAACCTCGGTGCCCAGGCTCAGGTTAATGCCCTCCCACCCCTTCAGGGTGTTCAGGTTATACCAAAGCTGCGGTTCGCTCACGAAAATGAGGTTACCGCGCACGCTGGGGTCGTACCACAGGTCGCAGAAACCGGAGAAGGTGCCGCGCTGCCCGGCAAAGTTCACGCCCCAGACGGTGGTGAGCTGGAAGCCGTTAAAGGGATGGGCACCCGTATGCCTGTTCTTGAAGTAGTACTTGTACAGGGCCTGCACGGAGAACGTGCGGGCAAAGTCGGCGCTGTGCCAGTTCCAGGCACCGCCGGCCAGGAAGGCATGCTGGAAGCGGTTACCGTAGTAGGAGCCGTCCGTGCGGCCGGTTGTGGCGCCGCCGTTGTACTCCACGTGCGCCGCCCACTGCCCGTTTCGGCTCACGTTGAACTCGCGGGCTATCTCCCAGTAGGCACCCATCACGCCGTCGCTCTCGTAGTCTACATCGGTAAAGAGGTAGGTACTGCCCCACTTGTCGGGTTTGAACAGCTCAACCGTTGTGGTGAGGCTCTGCCGCGGGGTGAGGTCTTTGTACAGGCTGTGGCCTAAATCGTAATGCAGTTGAACGTTCTGGCAAAGGGCCGGAATGCAGAGAAAAGCAGCCAAGGCTGCAGTAAACAGCTTCTTCATGTCAGTGGTTTTGAATTTTAGCCGCAAAAGTACAAAAATTAATTCTACCTCATTGAGTTTGGCTGCAGAAATCTTCCGAATTTGTTATTTCAGGCATCGAAAGTGCACGAATTGAATAAAAAACACTATCTTTGCAGAAATAACACAGCACCCGGGCTATATGAACGCACACCTGGAGGAAGCCCGCGTGCATGAGCTTTGATACGAATGAGAATAGACATCATAACCGTATTGCCGGAAATGCTGCAGGGTTTTATCGGTGAATCCATCCTGGCAAGGGCACAGAAGAAAGGCCTCGTGGACATTCACCTGCACAACCTGCGCGACTACACGCTCGACAAATGGCGCCGCGTAGACGACTATCCCTACGGCGGATTTGCCGGTATGGTGATGCAGGTGGAGCCGATAGACCGCTGCATCAGCGCTCTGAAGGCCGAGAGAAACTACGACGAGGTGATTTTTACCACCCCCGACGGCGAGCAGTTTGACCAGCACGTGGCCAACGACCTGTCGCTCAAAGAGAACATCATCATACTCTGCGGCCACTACAAGGGCATAGACCAGCGCGTGAGAGACCATCTCATAACGCGCGAAATCAGCGTTGGCGACTACGTGCTCACGGGCGGCGAGCTGCCCGCAGCCATCATAGCCGATGCCGTAACGAGGCTGCTGCCGGGCGTGGTGGGCGACGAACAGAGCGCCCTGTCGGACAGTTTCCAGGACGACATGCTCTCGGCACCCATCTATACGCGCCCGGCCGACTACAAGGGATGGAAGGTTCCGGACATCCTGCTGAGCGGTAACGAAGCCAAGATAAAGGACTGGGAGATGGAACAAAGCTACGAGCGAACCAAGCGGTTGCGCCCCGACCTGCTGAAAAAGAAGAAGTGAATAACCCTTATTTTTAAATCATAACATCATGGAACAATTCAAAGCAAGACCCCGACTGGGATTTTCAGAAGCAGTGAAACTGGCCTTGGGCCGACTGACAGACTTCAACTCGCGCAGCCGCCGCTCCGAGTTCTGGTGGTTCTTCCTGCCCTTCTGCGTGTTCTCCTACGTGCTCAACTTCGTTCTCGAGCTGTTTCTGCCGCTTACGGTGACCTTCATCATTAGCTGCATTCTTAGCCTGCTGGCCCTGGCAGTGACCGTAAGGAGACTGCAAGATGGCGGCCACAGCAAGTGGTGGGTATTCATCAACTTTGCTGCCAGTGTTGTGTTCAGCGCTATGTTCGTTACCAGCGGCGCAATGGAAGCAGCCCAATCGGTAAACCCGGACGTAAATACGATAATGGATTTCTATAAGAGTCCGGTGGCTGTGGTCAGCATGCTGGTTGCCATTGTAACGGGTCTGCCCATCATCGTGTTCTGCTTCATGGACGGCAAAAAGGAGACAAACCGGTACGGCGAGTCGCCTAAATACTACCTGGAGCAGCCTGCCCAGACCGCTGCAGCCGAATAACAATCAGTTTCGGCGCAGGTTGTAGCGCATCACGAACTGCTCGCCCAGCTCGTAGCCTTCCTCATAGAGGGCCTCGAGCTTGTTGACATCCTTCTCTATACGGCCTACTTCGACGGGCTTCTGGGGGCGGATACACAGCACTTGTCCGCTCTCCTCGAGCCGGTCTACCAGGTCCAGCTGCTCGTTGTAGGCCTTGATGCGATGGCTCAAGGCAACCCGCAGGCGCGGATAGTTCTTGTAAATGAAACGAGGAACCTTGTGGTCGCGCTCGCGGCTTCGGTAGCCTTTGTTGCGCGTCAGCACCAGTACGTTGCGCGAATGGCCCATCTCCATGGCACGCATAACGGGGATGGAGTCCACTATCCCGCCGTCGAGCATCGGGATGCCGTCTATCGGCACAATCTTACTAACATAGGGCAAACTGCTCGAAGCGCGTACAACATCGAGCGCGCGCTGGTGGTCGGAGGTCTCCGTGAGGTACATGGAGCGGCCGGTGTCGCAGTTGGTGGTCACCATCTCGAAATGGTCCGAGTATTTAAAATAGGTGTCGAAGTCGAACGGGATGAACTCATTGGGAAACTTGTCGTACAGCAGTTTCTGGTCGAAGATGCACCCCTGGGTGACCAAGTGGCGCAAACCGATATAGTTGTAACGGGTCAGGTAGTCGATATTTGATATGCGGGCACGGCGCGGCTGGCGGCTGATGTAGGACATGCCGTTGCATGCGCCGGCCGATACAGCTACCACATAGCCGAAGTACACATCGTACTTCATGAAGGCGTCGAGCACTCCGCTCGTGAATACGCCACGCATTCCGCCACCTTCGAGCACAAGACCAGTGTTTCCGTCGATTTGCATGAGGATGATTAAATTTACTTGCAAAGTTAATAATTTTTGGCGATTATTTAGTAACTTTGCGTCAAATAACTAAACTCAACCGATTATGTTTGATAAAGAAATCTATGTACGCCGGCGGCAAGAACTCAAGAGACTGGTCAAGAACGGCGTCATTATCCTGTTTGGAAACAACAATTCACCCTGCAATTATCCCAACAACGGCTACTATCCTTTCCGTCAGGACTCCTCGTTCCTCTATTATTTCGGACAGAACAGAGACGGACTGGTTGGCGTCATTGATGTAGACAACGATACCGAAACCCTCATCGGCGACGATATCGACATTGAGGACATCGTGTGGTATGGCTCGGTAGACAGCGTTAGTGACATGGCCGCAGAGGTTGGCGTGGCCCATTCGGCACCCGCCAAGACCCTTGCCGCCATCTGCAACGAGGCTATGAGCAAGCACCGCAGGATACACTTCCTGCCCCCCTATCGCCATGACATCAAGCTGCAAGTTTATGACTTGCTCGGTATTCACCCCAACCAGCAGAAGGAAAGCGCGTCGATGGAACTGATAAAAGCCATCGTCAAGATGCGTTCTACCAAGCAGCCGGAAGAGATTGTGGAGCTGGAAAAGGCGGCGCGCATAGGCTACAAGATGCACACCACAGCCATGCGGCTTACCAAACCGGGCGTAACGGAGAAGTACATAGGCGGACAGGTGGACGGCATAGCCAACTCCTACGGCGCCATGGTTAGCTTCCCGACCATCTTCTCGCAGCATGGAGAAATCATGCACGGTAATCCCTCGATGGCCGAACTGCAGGCGGGACGCCTCGCGTTGTGCGATGCAGGGGCCGAGAACATCAACAACTACTGCTCCGACAACACCCGTACCTATCCCGTAAACGGCAAGTTCACCCAGCGGCAGCTCGAAATCTACTCCATCGTAGAGGCCTGCCATGACTACGTTCTGCAGGTGGCAAAGCCCGGAGTGAAGTATGCCGACGTGCATTTTGCCGTTTGCAGGCTGATGTTTGACCGGTTGAAGGAACTCGGACTGGCAAAAGGCGACACGGCAGAAGCCGTGAAAGCCGGTGCTCATGCCATCTTCCTGCCTCACGGACTGGGCCACATGATGGGCATGGACGTGCACGACATGGAGAACCTTGACCAGATTAACGTGGGCTTCGACGAAGAGACAAGGCCCAATCTGGAGCAGTTCGGAACCAACAGTCTGCGCATGGGCCGCCGTCTTGAGGAAGGTTTCGTGGTGACCGACGAGCCGGGCATCTACTTCATTCCCGCACTGATAGACGACTGGAAGGCATCCGGGCACTGCGCGGAGTTCCTCAACTTCGACCTGTTAGAAACCTACAAGGACTTCGGAGGCATACGCATTGAGGACGACGTGCTCATCACCAAGGACGGCTGCCGCTTCATCGGCGAGGAGCGCATACCTTATCATCCCAAGGACATAGAGGCCTTCATGGAGAACAACTAAACACTGACATATTTTAATAAATCAATAACAAAGAATGAGAAAACTATTGTTAATGGCACTTCTTGCATTGGCTGCAACGGGTGCAAACGCTCAGGAGAAGACGGAAAAGAAGAATCCGAACGAGCCGGTATTTACAGTTGTAAAGGAAAACAAGATTACCAGCATCAAGGATCAGAGCCGTTCGGGCACTTGTTGGGACTATTCTACATTGAGTTTCTTTGAGGCCGAAATCCTCAAAGCTACGGGTAAGACCTATGACCTATGTGAGTCGTTCGTTGCAAACAAAACGTATATGGACCGCGCCATTCAGGTTGTACGCCTGCATGGAGACTGTCAGTTCTCACAGGGCGGCAGCGCCTACGACCCGCTTTACTGCATCCAGCACTACGGCATCGTGCCGGAAGAGGCCATGCCTTTCCCCGGCAGCCTGTACGGAGACTCGCTGAACAACTTCAATGAGTTCTTCGACGTGATGTCGCCCTTTGTTGATGCAGTGGCCAAAAACAAGGCTCAGAAGATTTCCAACCAGTGGAAACCGGGGCTCCAGGGCATCCTCGACGCCTATCTGGGTAAGTGTCCGGAGAGTTTCACCTATCAGGGAAAGACCTATACCCCGCAGTCTTTCGCCGCAAGTCTGGGCCTCAACTGGGACGACTACGTAAGTTTCACCAGCTATACGCACCATCCCTTCTGGACTTCTTTTGCCGTTGAAGTACAGGACAACTGGCGTAACCCGCTGTCATACAACGTGCCGATGGACGACATGATGCGCATTATAGACAATGCCATAGCCCAAGGATACACCGTGGCATGGGGTGGCGACGTATCGGAAGAGGGCTTCACCCGCGACGGTTTGGCCTATGCGTACGACATGAAGAAAATGGAAAGCTACGCCGGAAGCGACATGGCGCGCTGGCTGAAGCTCTCCAAAGAGAAGCGCACCAACATCATCGACTCGCTCGGTGTAAGCGTTCCGGAGCTCAAACCCACCCAGAAGCTGCGCCAGGAACGGTTCGACAACTGGGAACTTACCGACGACCACGGCATGCTCATCTATGGAATTGCCAAGGACCAGAACGGCAAGGAGTACTACATGGTTAAGAACTCATGGGGCGAAACGGGCAAGTACAAAGGCATCTGGTACATGACCAAGAGCTTCGTTGCAGCCAACACGATGGACTACATGGTCAACAAGAACGCCGTACCAAAGGACATCAGGAAGAAACTCGGCATCTGACCGCGCCCTGAAAGCAGCCAGAACCAAGAATTAAAAAATAATAATAAAGCAGCAGTTTCTATTTGGAACTGCTGCTTTTCTCGTTTTTATTTCGTAAATTTGGGCACGGATTACCGGCGCCCCACGGCGCTTCCGCCTCGTAAAGAAGAAACAAAAACAACATAAATGCACTTCAAATGGAATTACGAACCTCCTACATCAGAAGAAAAACAAGCAGCTAACGAACTTGGCGAAAAGCTCGGCATGAGCCCCATACTGGCTCATCTGCTCATTCGCCGAGGCATTACAACGGAAAGTGCAGCCAAGAGATTCTTCCGTCCCCAACTGGCCGACCTCATCAATCCGTTCCTGATGAAGGACATGGATGTAGCCGTAGACAGGCTGAACGACGCCATGGGCCACAAGGAACGCATACTCGTTTATGGCGACTATGATGTCGACGGATGCACGGCTGTTGCACTGGTGTACAAGTTTCTGCAGCAGTTCTATTCCAACATTGACTACTACATCCCCGACCGTTACGACGAGGGATATGGCGTAAGCAAAAAAGGAATAGAGTACGCAAAGGAAACCGGGGTTAAATTAGTTATCATCCTGGACTGCGGCATCAAGGCTGTTGAACAGATAGCTTACGCAAAGAGCCAGGGAATAGACTTCATTATATGCGACCATCACGTTCCCGACGACGTGATGCCTGATGCCGTTGCCGTTCTCAACCCAAAGCGTCCGGACGACTCCTACCCCTTCAAGCATCTCAGCGGATGCGGTGTAGGGTTCAAGTTCATGCAGGCGTTCGCCAAGAACAACGGCATCCCATTCTCCCGCCTCATTCCGCTTCTCGACTTCTGTGCCGTGAGCATTGCCGCCGACATCGTGCCCGTTGTCGACGAGAACCGCATCCTTGCCTTCCACGGGCTCAAGCAACTCAACCAAAACCCAAGCCTCGGACTGAAAGCCATCATTGATATTTGCGGGCTCAACGGCCGCGACATCTCCATGAGCGACATCGTTTTCAAGATTGGCCCGCGCATTAACGCCTCGGGAAGGATGGAGAACGGCAAGGAGAGCGTTGACCTGCTGGTGGAGAAGGACTACAGTGCGGCACTGAAGAAAGCCCGCCACATCAACGAGTACAACGAGCAACGCAAGGACATAGACAAGCAGATGACCGAGGAGGCCAACCAGATTGTGGCCCGCCTGGAGAGCCAGAGGCACCGCTCATCCATCGTTCTGTACGACGAACACTGGAAGAAGGGCGTCATCGGCATTGTGGCCTCACGCCTCACGGAAATCTATTTCCGGCCCACGGTGGTGCTGACGCGCGACGGCGAATTTGCCACCGGCTCGGCCCGAAGCGTAACGGGGTTCGACATCTATGCCGCCATCAAGGACTGCCAAGACCTGCTCGTAAACTTCGGCGGCCATACTTACGCCGCCGGGCTCACGCTGAAATGGGACAAGGTATCAGAGTTCCGCAACCGCTTCCACCAGTATGTAGAGGAGCACATACAGCCCGAACAGACGGAAGCGAACCTGAACATCGACGCCGTTATCGACTTCAAGGACATTACCCGCAGGCTGCACAACGACCTGAAGCGTTTTGCCCCCTTCGGCCCCGACAACACCAAGCCGCTTTTCTGCACCGTGGGAGTGTACGACTACGGCACCAGCAAGGTGGTGGGACGCGAGCAGGAACACATCAAGCTGGAGCTGGTAGACTCCAAGTCGAGCACCGTTGTAAACGGCATCGCCTTCGGCCAGAGCGCCTCGGCCCGCTACATCAAGTCCAAGCGGAGCTTCGACATTGCCTACACCATTGAGGACAACGTGTTCAAACACAACCAGATACAGCTGCAGATAGAAGACATCCGCCCCACGGAAGAAGATGAGTGACAGGTATCTTGACCTATTGCGGCAGTACTGGGGATACCCCGACTTCCGCGGTATCCAGCGTTCCATCATCGAAAGCATTGGCTCCGGACGCGACACGCTCGGCCTGATGCCAACCGGTGGCGGCAAGTCCGTCACCTTTCAAGTTCCCGCCCTGGCCGCCGAGGGCGTGTGTATTGTCATCACGCCGCTCATTGCGCTGATGAAGGACCAGGTTGCCCACCTCCAGCGCCAGGGCATCCGCTCTGCCGCCATTTACTCGGGCATGACGCGGCAGGAAATCATCAAGACACTCGAAAACTGCGTTTTCGGCGGCGTCAAGATACTTTATGTCTCGCCCGAGCGCCTCTCATCCGACCTTTTTCAAGCCAAACTGCGCCACATCAACGTAAGTTTCATAACCGTAGACGAAGCCCACTGCATCAGCCAGTGGGGCTACGACTTCCGTCCCTCGTACCTGCAGATAGCCGACATACGCAAGCTCAAGCCCGGCGTCCCGGTGCTGGCGCTAACCGCAACGGCAACTCCCGATGTGGTGGACGACATACAGGAGCGCCTCGGATTTGGGCAGAAAAACGTCTTCCGCATGAGTTTCGAGCGCCGGAACCTGGCCTACATCGTGCGGCGGGCCACCGACAAGTACACCGAACTGGTGCATATCCTGAACTCCGTCGGCGGTTCTGCCATCGTTTACGTGCGCAGTAGGCGCCACGCCAAGGAGCTGGCACAGCTGATGGATGCCGCCGGCATGAGCGCCACCTTTTACCACGCAGGGCTCGACCACGCCATCAAGGACCAGCGGCAGAAGGCCTGGCAGGCCGACGAGGCAAGGATTATGGTTGCCACAAACGCCTTCGGAATGGGCATCGACAAACCCGACGTGAGGGTGGTTGTCCACTTCGACTGCCCCGACTCCATCGAAGCCTACTTCCAGGAGGCGGGCCGCGCCGGGCGCGATGGCCGCAAAGCCTACGCAGTACTGCTGTATAACGACGGCGACGAGCGCAAGTTGAACAAGCGCATAGGCGACAACTTTCCCGACAAGGACTACATTCGGCAGGTGTACGAGCACCTTGCCTACTACTACCAAATAGGCGTGGGCAGCGGCGGCGGGCATACTTTTGAGTTCGACATCGACAAGTTCAGCCGCACCTTCAGGCACTTCCCCATCCAGGTAGACGCCTCGCTGAAGATACTGCAGCGTGCCGGCTACCTCGACTACGAGATGGACCCCGACGCCAGCGCGCGTGTAATGTTCCTGCTGGAGCGCAACGAACTCTACCGGCTCAGTACACTGTCGCCCCACGAGGACGCCGTCATAACCGCCCTGCTGCGCAACTACGGCGGCCTGTTTACCGACTACGGCTACATTGACGAGGCACTCATCGCCCAGCAGTCGGGCCTCGACAAGCAGCAGGTTTACCTCATTCTCAAGTCGCTCAGCCAGCACCACATCCTGCATTTCGTGCCCCGTCGCAAGACTCCCTACATCACCTACACGCGCGACCGCGACGATGCCGAACGGCTCATCATCCCGCCCGAGGTGTACGAACGCCGCCGCGAACAGTACACCAAGCGCATACACGCCATGCTGGAGTATGCCACCACCGACTATATTTGCCGCAGCCGGCAGCTGCTCAAGTACTTCGGCGAGAGCCGAAGCAGCGACTGCGGACAGTGCGACGTATGCCTGGAGCAGTCGGCCAGCCACGATTCGGAGGAACGCACGGCCAGCGCACGGCGCGAAATCATCCGCCTGCTCTCCGACGGCGAGCGCCATCACGTAACCGAACTCAATGGTCTCGGGCTGCCCACCCGCCAACTCGACAGCGCCATCGAGCAGCTGGTGTTCGACGAAACGGTGCTGGCCGACGGCAGCTACATCAGCATCAATCCCTCGTACCTGCGCCGGCATGCCAAGTAACGTCTGCTCTCTACCCTCTCAAACGACTGAAGTTGATACAGAGTTTGTAAACTTTTTATGCCTAAAATCCATGCAACGATTTCGGCCCAAATAGCAAACGAAATTGCCGTTTGCAGCCTCTTTTCACCTTAATTGATACCTTCAAGGTTGCCGAAGATGGCATTCAAGACTGCAGAAGCTATCCTTTTAAGCCTAAGGAGCTATGCTCTTTACCGTAAGGAGCTATGCTTTTTACCATAAGGAGCTATGCGCTTTACCATAAGGAGCATAGCTCTTTAGCATAAAGAGACCATCTCCTTACAGTTAAAAGACCATCTCCGTGCAAGCCGAAAGTATGCTTTTTAGGCAAAACATTGATAGTTAACCAGTTAGGAAAGAGGCGTTTTTAGCGCGTATTTGCGGGCAACAGGCCGCCCGGTGGCAAATACGCGAAACTACAGAGGGTGTTTGTAAAATAAAAAACAAGGTAAACCGGCAGGCTGCCAGAGGTGAAAGAACGGAAAAAGAAACGGGCTGGCTCCATCTTGGAACCAGCCCGTCGGCGTGTTGCTGTATATGTAAACCTGTGCTTACATCAGTTGTTTTCGGGGCGGAGTTTACGCACCGTCTCGGCGGTTCGCCACATCTCCATGTTGTGCATGGCCTCCAGCTCCTTGTTCAAGCCCTCGCGGTAGTCGGGCTTAGAATTGGAGTCGATGGATATCTGTGCCTCGTTGCCGGTCTTGACAGAGAGATAGAGCCACTCCATAACCGGCTTGATGGCCTCGCGGAAGCGTGGAGCCCAGTCCAGTGCGCCACGCTGTGCGGTGGTAGAACAGTTGGCGTACATCCAGTCCATGCCCTTCTCGGCAAAGAGAGGCATCAGGCTCTGCGTGAGTTCTTCTACCGTTTCGTTGAACGCCTCGGATGGTGAATGCCCGTGTTCGCGCAGCACCTCGTACTGTGCTTCGAGCAATCCTTCGATAGCCCCCATCAGTGCGCCGCGCTCGCCCGTAAGGTCGGATGTGGCTTCACGCTGGAAGGTGGTCTTGAACAGATAGCCGGCACCGATGCCGATGCCGAAAGCGATGGTCCGTTCTTCGGCCTTGCCCGTTGCATCCTGATAAACGGCGTAGGAGCAGTTCAGGCCGCGACCCTCCTGGAACATGCTTCGCAGCGAGGTGCCGGAACCCTTGGGGGCTACCATGATAACGTCGATGTCCTTGGGAGGAACCACGCCCGTGCGGTCGTTCCAGTTGATGGCGAAGCCGTGGGAGTAATACAGCGCCTTGCCGGGGGTGAGATACGGCTTGATGCGGGGCCACACCGCAATCTGTCCGGCGTCTGAAAGCAGCATGCAGACAATGGTGCCGCGCCGGGCTGCCTCTTCGATGGAGAAGAGCGTCTTGCCCGGAACCCATCCGTCGGCCACGGCCTTGTCGTAGGTTTTACCTTCGCGCTGGCCCACGATTACGTTGAAACCGTTGTCTCGCAGGTTACCGGCCTGGCCGGGTCCCTGAATACCGTAGCCGATAACGGCTATCACTTCGTCCTTGAGCACTTCGCGTGCTTTCTCCAATGGAAACTCCTTGCTGGTGACTACTGTCTCCATAACGCCACCAAAGTTCATTTGTGCCATAAGCTATGTTTGTTTATTCGCAGTTCGCGGAGAACTGTCATTATACTGTACTTTCTCTGTTTCAAGCGCAAAAGTAATGATTTATAATCAAACTGCCAAATTTAAATTCATTCTTTTACGAATTTAACCTTACTTCTTACAACTTCCACTTCACTTTCTTCATCGGGCGTTGTCTTGGTTACGCGGACGCAATATTCATCGGCTGCTGATTGTTCGCGGTAGAAGTTGAGCTTGTCACCCTGATGGCTCTCGGCCACGTAGGCAATCTCGAAGCGGCTCACCGCGTGCGTGCGATACCAGCTGAGGTCGAACAAATCGAGAATGTGCTCAATGTATTTCACGCTGTTGATGTGGCCGTTTATGTCCACATCGCTGTACTGGGTGTCGATGGTGCGCACGTATTCGGCCTGTCCGTCCATCTTCACCCGCGAGGACTTCTCAATCGGGCAGTCCTTCCCGGTCTCAACGTAGCGGGTTATCAGGCCGTCGTGTATGGCCAGAATGTCGGTTGGCTGGCGGGTGTCGGTGTCTATCATGGCCCAGATGCTGCGGCCGTAGCCATATACTTTGCCGTCAGCTCCCGTAACGGCAAAGTTTCTGCTCGTAAAAAACTTCATCGCTCCCTCAACCCATGTCTCCACGAAAAAGCGGTCGTAAGAGAGCGGCATCTCCGTCATCTCGATGGCCAGGCGCGAGAGCACCCACGTTTTGTGGATGGGGTTGAGGTACGTCATGCCGTAACCACGGTCGTTGCTGTGGAAATCGGCCGCATTAAGCAGGTGGTTTCCCAGGTGCCCCATGAACAGGCGGTTCTTGAAATCGCAGTGGAACGGCTCGGCCAAAAACGGGTAGCGGCCTACTTTACTCAATAATTCCATGTTCATACTGTTTGGTTGATGTTCTGTTATCATAACGCAGCAACATCACACCTTATTCTCTTGCTTGTTCAGAAAATCGGTAATTGACTCCTCCGTGCTGCGCGTTACGGCTATCCGCCCGCTGCGCGTGTACTGCAACAGGCACTTGAACGCGTTGAGCTGATTGTACAGGTCTACTATCTCTTCCGTGAGTCCGGCCAGCAGAACGGTGCTGTACGTGGGGTTCACCTCCATCATGCGGGCATCGTGCTTGCGGATGGTGCGCGATACTTCGGAATTGTCGAGCAACACCGGTGTTGATATCTTGTACAGCGCCACCTCGTGGATGAAGAGCTCGTCGTCGGTGTAGTAGTTGGCTTTCACCACGTCTATCTTCTTCTCTATCTGCTTGGTTACCTTCACGACCTCGTCGGGCGTGCACCATGCCGTAATGGTGTACTTGTGTATTCCCTCAATGCTTGAAGCCGAAACGTTCAGGCTCTCGATGTTGATTTGCCTGCGCGTGAAGACCGATGTTATCTGACTCAGGATGCCGGCAATGTTCTCCGAGAATACCAGCAACGTGTAGAACTTCTTTTGTGTGTCCATTATATGTCTAAGTGTAATTGCATTTCGTCAATGGAACTGCCGGGAGTAACCATCGGGGTTACGTTCTCTTCTTCCTTCACGGCACATTCCAGCAGGTACGGTCCGTCGGTGGCAAGCATCTTCTCAATCTTTGCCTGCAGGTCGGCTCGGCTCGTGGCAACATCGTAACTGATGCCGTAGGCGTGGCAGATTTCCGCGTATCGGGGGTTGAGCATGCGCGTGAACGAGCGCCGGTGGTTGAACATCAAGTCCTGCCACTGGCGTACATTGCCCAGGTAGTTGTTGTTCAGCAATATGATTTTTACGGGCGACTGCTGCTCCATGATGGTTCCCAGCTCCTGGATGTTCATCTGCAGGCCGCCGTCGCCGGTGAACAGGCACACTGTTCGTGCCCGAACGCCGAAGGTGGCGCCAATGGCAGCAGGCAATCCGAAGCCCATCGTGCCCAGTCCGCCACTCGTTACGATGCTGTACTTATGTTGAAATTTGAAGTAACGGCAGGAAAACATCTGGTTCAGTCCTACGTCGTTAACCAGCACGGCGTCGCCTTGCGTGGCCTCGGCAACGGCATTCACCACCTCTCCCATGAGCAGTGGGCCCTCGGAAGGATGAACAGAGGGCTCTATGACCTCCGTTTTTTCCTGCTCATAGAGCGGCCTGAAGCTCTCGCGCCACTCTTTGTGACTGGCCTGCTCCAGCAGTTCGGTAATGGCGGGGAGGCTCTGCTTGCAGTCTGCTATGACGGACACGTCGGTCTTTACGTTCTTGTCAATCTCGGCCGGGTCAATGTCCAGATGGATGACTTTGGCCTGGCGGGCATAACTGTCGATGCGACCGGTCACGCGGTCGTCGAACCGCATGCCGATAGCTATCAGTACATCACACTCCTGCTCCTTGACATTGGGCGCGTAGTTGCCGTGCATGCCGAGCATGCCCACATTGAGATAATGGTTGGAAGGCAATGCCGAAAGCCCGAGCAAGGTTCGGCCTGCCGGGATGTCAGCTTTCTCCAGGAACTCCTTCAGTTCCTCATGAGCACCGCCCAACTCCACCCCATGACCCACCAGAGCCAACGGCTTGCGGGCTTGGTTAATAAGTCCGGCAGCCGCCCTGACAGCATCTTCGTCGAGTTTAGGATAGGCTATGTACGAGCGGATGCCGCTCAGCTTGCCCGGATTCCATACACACGTGCCAGCCTGTGCATTCTTGGGAAAATCGAGAACCACAGGGCCTGGCCGACCGCTGCGGGCAATATAGAATGCCCGGCTAACTGCCCAAGCCACGTCTTCGGCACGCCTAATCTGGTAACTCCACTTGGAGATGGGCTGTGCAAGGCTCACCAAGTCTACTTCCTGAAAAGCATCCGTGCCCAAAGCACCGATGCCCACCTGCCCTGCTATCACGACCATAGGGGTTGAATCCATCATGGCATCGGCCACACCCGTCAGTGTGTTCGTGGCTCCGGGCCCCGAGGTAACAAGGCAAACGCCCACTTCACCACTCACGCGGGCATAACCTTCAGCTGCCAGGGCCGCGCCCTGTTCATGCCGAACCAGGACATGGTTGAACCAGGCATTATCCTCTCGCGTGTAAGTATAGAGGGCATCAAACACCGGCATGATAGCTCCGCCGGGATATCCGAATATCGTTTTCACATTCTCCTGATAGAGGGAACGCATCAGGATTTCAGCTCCCGTACAGGTTTCGCCCAGCCGGCAGCCGCCCCAGGAGTCTCTTTTGTCTGTTGACATGAATTCTTTCTTTATTTTGTTTCTGTTTCAATGCTTGCTTGCATTCAGTCTATCACTCTCACGCCGCCCTTATCTGCCGAGCTCACACTTTGGGCATAAGCCCGCAGAGCCTTTGAAACCACACGGTTACGGGTCAGGGGACGCTGCGGCCGTAAGGCCAGTTCGGCCTCGCTCAGCTTCACATTGATGCTGCGTGAGGGAATGTCAATCTCGATGATGTCGCCATCCTGTATCTTGCCAATGTTGCCTCCGGCAGCTGCCTCGGGCGAGATGTGACCGATGCTGAGTCCACTCGTGCCTCCGGAGAAGCGCCCGTCGGTTATCAGCGCACACGCTTTGCCCAAATGGCGGCTCTTTATATAAGATGTGGGATAGAGCATTTCCTGCATGCCGGGGCCGCCTTTGGGGCCTTCGTGGGTAATGACCACGCAGTCGCCACTCTTCACCCGGCCGTCCAGGATGCCGTCACAGGCGGCCTCCTGCGAATCGAACACCACGGCCGGACCGCTGAAATGCCACAGCGAGGCATCCACTCCGGCCGTCTTGACAACGCAGCCGTCCTGGGCTATGTTGCCAAAGAGTACGGCCAGTCCGCCGTCCTTGGTGTAGGCATGAGCCATATCACGTATGCAGCCGGAGCTGCGGTCGGTGTCCAGACTCTCCCACTGCGCATCCTGACTGCCCATCCGGATGGAGAACTTATGGCCCGGGGCGCTGTGATAGATGCGGTCGGCCTCGGCGTCGGTTTCCGCCTGCGTGATGTCATACTTACGCATCGCATAGCCCAACGTCATGCCGTCTACACGGTTCACCGACCCGTGTATGAGCCCGCCACGGTCGAGTTCGTTCAGGATACCGAGAATGCCGCCGGCGCGATTGCACTCCTGCACGCTGTATTTCTGCGTGTTCGGCGAGAGCTTACACAGGCAGGGAACCTTCCGGCTCAGCCTGTCAATATCCTGCATGGTAAACTCCACGTCGCCTTCCTGCGCCACTGCAAGCAGATGGAGCACCGTATTCGTGCTGCCGCCCATGGCAATGTCGAGCGTCATGGCATTGAGGAAAGCATCGCGCGTGGCAATGTTGCGCGGCAGTACGCTCTCGTCCCCGTCTTCATAATAAGCCAAGGCATTCTTCACAATCTGCCGGGCAGCATCCTTGAAGAGCCTGATGCGGTTCTTGTGAGTAGCCAGAATGGTGCCATTGCCGGGCAGGGCAAGACCGATGGCCTCCGTGAGCGAGTTCATGGAATTGGCCGTAAACATGCCCGAACAGCATCCGCAACCCGGACAGGCACACTGCTCGATGAGGTTCAAGTCGGCGTCGCTCACGCTCTCGTCGCCGCCATTCACCATTGCGGTAATGAGGTCGGCGTTCTCTCCTTTCCACTTGCCGGCCTCCATAGGGCCGCCGGAGCAGAACACGGTAGGTATGTTCAGCCTCATGGCAGCCATCAGCATGCCGGGCGTAACCTTATCGCAGTTGGAGATACATATCATGGCATCGGCCTTGTGGGCATTGACCATGTACTCTACGGAGTCGGCAATGATGTCGCGCGAGGGCAGCGAATACAGCATGCCATCGTGCCCCATGGCGATGCCGTCATCGATGGCAATGGTGTTGAACTCCGCCGCATAGCAGCCCATACCCTCTATCTCGTGCTTCACTATCTGCCCTATCTCGTGCAGATGCGTATGTCCAGGCACAAACTGAGTGAACGAATTAACTACTGCTATAATGGGTTTGCCAAACTGCTCCTGCTTCATTCCCGTGGCCACCCACAGTGCACGGGCGCCTGCCATTCTTCTGCCTTGCGTGCAAACAGCACTTCTCAACTCATGTTTCATATCCTAACTTTTAATCATTCTGCTTAAAATGGTTACAAAGTTACTGCTTTTTTATCTATTTACCAATAGTTTTTAAATAAAAGTAGATATTCTGCTACACTTTAAAACAATGCCAGAGCGATTTTCTCTTGGCACGAGCCGGCGAATGAAAACAAAAAAATCCCCGATGCCGAAGCACCGGGGATAATCATTAAATCTTTGTTATCAGTTGATTACTTAACGTAAACTACAGCCAGACGGTTAGAAGTTGTACCCTGAACACCCTTGCCAGAAGCCTCGTCAACAATGACGCCACGGCCCTTGAGATATTCAGCTACGTTGTCAGCACGAGACTGAGACAATCTCTGGTTGAGCTCTGCAGAACCCTCGGGAGATGCAGTACCAACAATCTGTACGTGCTTGCCTTCCTTCACAGCATCGAGAGCTTTCTTTGCGTCCTTGGTAAGAGCAGACTTGCCCTGTGCGAAGGTAACGAATACCAGGTTCTCTACCTTAACTACCTGAGGAGCCGGAGCTTCCTTAACAACTTCCTTCACAACCTCCTTAGGCTTCTTGGCCAGTTCGTTGCGCAGGTCGTTAATCTGGGCGTTGAGGCCATCGATTTCAGCCTGATCGCGCAACTGGGCGATAGTGAAGTTATGAGTACCGTTAGAGTTGCCAAACTTATAAACAACACCTGCATTCAACTGAACTGCGCTGCGGTTGATGTTGTACTGTGTGCCCTCGTAGCCAGTGCCGTTGAGTGCCCAAGTTACAGAAGGCTCAACATATACCTGCCATGCCTTCTCGGCACCCAGGTTGAATACGAAGTCGATACCTGCCTTAGAAGTCAGGGCGTTGATGTTCTTTGCGCCATAAGCGTTGAAAGTGTGACCCCAGCCGAAACCAAATACAGGAATAACCTCGAAAGCACGGGGCTCACCCTTGTAGCCACCGAACCAGTTGCTCAGGTTCACGGTAGCAAGCAAGCTTGTATTCAGTGCGCGTACTGCAGTGCCGGTAGAATTCCAAGGCTTGTTAGAGAAGTAAGCATTGCTCTCGGCAGCCAGACCGAATACGGGAGTGAACCAACGGCCAATACGCAGACCGGCGTTGGGGTTCAGGTTGCCCATCCAGCTGTTTCCGGTAGTCTTTGTGGCAACACCTCCATTGATACCAATGTAGAAGTTGTCGAAAGTCTTACTTTCTGTAACAGTCTGTGCGTTTGCAGATACTGCCATCACAGCGGCAGCAAACAATAAAACTAACTTTTTCATGTCTCTCTTTTATTAATAAATTAATTTGTATTTTTTCGTTATCTTTATATCTTTTCGGGTGCAAAGTAAATAAAAAAACTAATAACCACCAAATGTTTTTCACGAAAATTGCAACTTTGCCGCAGAAACGAAGCGAAAATTACGATAAATAGAGGAAAAATGGCTAATTTTGCAGAAAAAGCAATGAGTTTACCGCTATACAAAATCCGAAAGATGGAATACTGGCCCCTCGCTGGCTGGATACCGGCCAGTCTTTCGGCGCTGTCAGTCTTTTTCTTGGGCGGCAGTTTGCCGCCGCTTGTCGTTGCTGCCATAGCAGTACTCATACCCCTGGCGGTGGGCCGGCTGCAGTACGAGCGCCTCTTCATTGCCGGCAGCGAGCAACTGTTGGGCTCTTACGGCCGTTATCTGATTACGCTGACAGTTCCGCTGCAGGTTCTGGTGATTGCATCCATGCCCACACGGATAGCCGTGCTGGCACTGTTTGCGGGCATACCTTTCAGCCGGATGATAGCCGGCCAGCTGGTACTGATGCTCCGACCCGATACGGCAAGCAGGTATTTCACGCTCTATCCGTCGTTCCAATTTGCCGGCCGCGAGGGCAAAATCAATGCCCGCGTCTATCTTATCGGCGCCCTTTACTTCGCCTTCGGCATCCTGCCGCTCGTCTTCATGCTCTGGCAAACCGACTGGCAACTGCGCTGGGACATTATTATCTTTGGCCCCTGCCTGGTCATGTACTTTCTGTACTTGGCCTTGTTCCGCCGCCATCAGGGTTACAACGATGCCGTCATCGCCCTCGCCAGCCAGCTCATTCTGCTCTCGTTCCTGGCCGCCGTGGCCTTTTTGCGGTAGCTGCCGGCGCACCACCCGTTACACCTTATTATATATAGGGACACTTATCGACAGAAAAACTGCCGCAAACCTACACGGAAGCCGCATTGGCGAATGTGTCTGATGAGAGTGCTTTTAAATATAGCTTTATCCATTTTTCATACCTGCCAGAAAATTCCACCGAGGCTAACCCTGTAAAATACTCAAACTGATGCCGGTTAAGAAACACCGACTGCCGCAGCAATGGGGCTTCAAGTACACCGCGGTCGATCAGAAAAAGTTGCGTGATGAGCCGGCCCAGACGCCCATTCCCGTCGATAAAAGGATGCAGCATTTCAAACTGATAGTGTATGAGTGCTGCCTTGATGAGCACATCCTGATTATCTTCCTCATTGATATAATTCTCCAAATCTGCAAAAGCAGTCAGGAAATCATCACCTGTAGGCGTAACAAAGGGGGCCGTGAAGAGCGTGTCGCCCACATCACCTATCCACGTGGGCGAATGTCGGAACTCGCCGGGATACTTCTTCTCATTGTGCTCGCCCTGCATCATGACATAATGAATGTCCTTAAACAACCGCCCCGAGAGCGGCAGAACATGCAGCCGTTCCACGCCAAAGGAGGTGGCCTCGCAGAGCAACTTCTCGTCCATCAGCATGCGCTCATCGCGCTCCTGGGCTGCAGGAGCCATGCCGAACATGAACGGCGAGGGCTCCGGAACGCCCCATGCCAGGCGCACCGAAGCCTCCACTTCCTGCCGCATGGCCTCCTCGCTGTGGCTTAATGACGCTATCTGCCGATGTGCCTGCTGCAGAAGCCAGCGCATCTCATCGTCAACGGCAACCTCAACTTGTTGTAGCGGCGTGGGCACAAACGACTGATAGGCTTGCTCACCCTTGCCATGAACGCGAAAATAACCTTGCCTTTCCATCATCATACGGCCTGTTTTTTGATTGGCTGCTGCCTCATCCACCTTCCTTGCATCGCAATTCCATACCTGCCAGCTTTGCCACTCGGTTGTTTCATCTCTATTTTATCAGTTGCAAAGATAACACAAAATATCGGGTTGTGACTACCCAAGAAAAGAATCAAAAAATAGCAGTCGGATAACTTAGCCTTTCTGCAGAACGGGCTGTTGAGATACCAAAACTCCTTTAAAGCGAGTTAGTTACTAAGGAAAATGCCTGTAATTTGTATTTATCTGAACCCAACCACATGGTGTACTCCGCTGAACTGCTAACCACATCCATCCCCTCTTTGCACGTGGCTGAGTAAAAAAAGCAGCAGGAAAAATAATGACCACCGCATAGACTGGCCTCCACAAGTAGAAACATTTATGGCATGAACTATAAATAACGTAAGTTCGACGAATTATAACAGGCTGCAATTTGGTAATTAACAAAAACTTTTTGTAATTTTAGCCTCGCCAATCATAGGTATGATTGGGTGTGATATAATTCGTAGAAATCATGTGAGTTTAGAATTAAAAAGAATAGCGAAGAACATGAAGAGAAAGAAAATGCCTAAATACTTACGAGAAGAACAGACTGAAAAGAGCCAAAAGCCAAAACTGCCAAGTACCATGTCAGAACAGGCTATACAATACTTAAGCCCTCAAAAACTGCTGTCTAAAACCTTACCAGCTCTTTTAAATGAGAGATGGGATGATTATACGCCAACTCCGGACGACTCTTATCCTATAAGGCATCTGTATGACTTGCAGAATACAAGGATTTCTGAATACACGATAGAAGATTTCCGTTTTCTCGTCAATCAGAACATAGGATTGGAATACATAATACCATTGGCAATAGAAATATTATCAAAGAATTTTCTTGCCGCTGGTGACTTCTATGAGGGCGACTTACTGAATGCCGTTCTCAAAGTGCCGGAAAGTTTCTGGAGGAAGAAGCCATTGCTGTACCATGCGCTGAAAGAACAGCTGAACTTACAGAAAGACACCTTAGAAAACAATATAGAAATCCATTCAATGAAAAAAACTATCAGTGAGTTCCTAAATACAGATATTCTTCAAAACTCATCGAACTCACGCTAAATAACAGGTGCCAGCAACTGCGCAAAGACATCTGCTGATGGACTTGAAAAGCATCTCCGGGAACTTTCGACACTTGTCGCACATGAATTCGACACTTGTCGCACAATCGTGCGACACTTGTCGAAAGTTCACGAAGCATAGCTTTTGCACTTCTTTTACGCGTTTTCAATCACCCCGGGAACATTCGGTTTGTGTCAAAACAAGTGTTTGGAAAAATATCAAACTGCTGATTTTCAGCAGTTTGTAATAACGGACGCATGTCAGTTTGATGCGGGGTATTGCACGCGAAGACGGTTCGCGCTATCTTTGCTGCATCAAACATAGAAAGGAAATGCACATGAACAAGAATGGAATGAAGGACCTGCTGGTTCTCTGCGGAATGGCAGGCATGGTGGCGATGACGGTTGCAACGATGGATGTTCCGCCGGGTGCGAACGGTAACTCCACCCGTAACTACTACGTGTATAACCCTACGGCCATAGACAACGAGATAGCCGCATGGCAGCGCAACGCCAAACCTACGGGCAACGACGTGATTGCCGCCCGGATGAAGGGGTTTATGGATGCCTGCTTCTCGCGCCCCGTGGTGAGGAACAGGCGGCAGGCCGACTCCGTTATGCACGACCGGGTGCGCACGTGGGCCATAGCCAACTACCGGCCGGCAGAATGATGCGGCAGGCCTGGCTTTAGCATCCTCCGGGCCTGCGGGTGCTGAACGAAGCAGGAAAAACAGCCGCTACAGCTTGCGAATCCAGATGTTGCGGAAGCTGATGGGTGCGCTGTCGTCGCCGTGGGCCTGCAGCAGGATGGGGCCGTCGCCGTGCGGCTTTACTTGCGGCAGGCCAATGTACTCGGTAGTTCCCATAATTTCGGTATGGTTCTGCACCACTATCCCGTTCTGTATAACAGTTACCCGGGGGCGGTAGAGGTAAGTGCCGTCGGCCTTGAATACGGGCGCGGTGTAGATGATGTCGTACACATTCCACTGTCCCGGGCGCCGCATGGCATTGACAAGGGGCGGTGTTTGCTTGTAGACCGATGCCGCCATGCCGTTAACATAGGTCTCGTTGCAGTAGCTGTCGAGTATCTGCACCTCGTACATACCCTGCAGATAGACGCCGCTGTTGCCGCGGGCCTGGCTGCTGCCGGTGATGTTGGCGGGCACCATCCACTCCAAATGGAGCTGGAAACTGCCGAATTTCTCCTTTGTCTCTATATCTGCGGCGGCTCCTTTGACCACCGTCATCACGCCGTCGTGCACCCGCCACTTGGCCGGACTGCCGTCGGTGCTCTGCCACTGCGCCAGGTTGGTGCCGCCAAAGAGCACGAGCGCGTCGGCCGGAGCACTGCCCGCATCCTCTCCGGGCGTAATGACGGGGGGCTGTGGTGTCCAGTATTCCGTCATTTCAGGCTTCATGGGCATGGGCTGGGGATAGCTTTTCTGTGCGTAAACTGCTGCGCCCATCATGGTCAGTGCAGCTGTAAGAAGCATTGTTTTCATCCTTTCTCGGTTTTTATGTTCGGTCTTTGGTTGTAGGTTTCACTTGCTCTCTCCTGCCGGTTCGCCGTGAGCCGATGTCATGCCGGCGGCCTTTGGAAGAGAAAATAAAAAAAGGCCAGGAGCATCACTGCTGCCGACCCCATAATTAGAGAGTTAAAAAATCAAGTTGTTATTGTTGTTGGATTATTTCCATTCCTACGCTTACAGCCTCCATGTTCAGCGGAATCATGTTGTGATGGCGCTCCGGCAGGCTCTTGTAGAGTGCTTTCTTGAGGCCGTCGGTGCTCACTACGGGGCACACCTTGAGCAGTCCGCCGAGCACAATCATGTTGAACACCTTGGCATTCTTCATCTCGGCGGCCTTGTCCATGGCGTCAATGCGGTACACGTTGATGTCCTTCCGCGTTGGCGGAGCTATGATGCCGTAGCCGTCGTAAATAAGAACACCGCCCGGTTTTACCTTCGATTCGAACTTGTCGAGTGAGGGTTGGTTGAGCACGATGGCAACATCGAACTTGCTCAGGATGGGCGACGAGATGCGCTCATCGCTCACTATCACCGTTACGTTGGCCGTACCGCCGCGCTGCTCGGGCCCGTAGGCCGGCATCCACGTAACTTCCTTGTCTTCCATCAGTCCCGAGTAGGCCAGTATCTTACCCATGGAGAGAACTCCCTGGCCACCGAAACCGGAAATGATTATTTCTGTCTTCATATTTAAAAGCCTTACGTCGCCTTCCCCGGGGAAGGTTTCCTGTTACTTGTCTGTTGATTTTCCGAAGCCGTAACCGTTAGAGTCCGGTGGTGTCCTTGAGGTCTCCCTTGACGTATTCCTTGAACATGTGCTCCTGCATCCACTCGTTTGCCTTGACTGGAGATAGTTTCCAGCCGCTGTTGCAGGTAGCAACAATCTCTATCAGGCTTGACCCGAGCCCCTGCATGGAGGCTTCGAACGCCTTGCGGATGGCCTTCCTGGCCTTCTGGATGGAGCCTACCGTCTCCACGCTCTGGCGTGTCACGTAGCATGTTCCGCGCAGGTGTGATGCCAGCTCGGTAATATTGAGCGGATAGCCGTGCAGCTGCGGGTCGCGTCCATAGGGGCAGGTGGCGGTCTTCTGGCCAATAAGAGTGGTGGGAGCCATCTGTCCTCCCGTCATTCCATAGATGGCATTGTTGATGAAGATGATAGGAATGTTCTCGCCGCGGTTGAGTGCATGGATGGTTTCTCCGGTTCCGATGCAGGCCAGGTCGCCGTCACCCTGGTAGGTGAAGACAAGCCTGTCGGGCCACATACGCTTGATACCGGTTGCCACGGCGGGTGCTCTGCCGTGGGCAGCTTCCTGCCAGTCGATGTCCAGATAGCGGTAAGCAAAGACGGCGCAGCCCACCGGGCAAACGCCCACAGCTTTGTCCTCCATGCCCATCTCCTCAATTACCTCTGCCACGAGTTTGTGCACCACGCCGTGCGAACAGCCCGGACAGTAGTGCATGGCCGTATCGTTCATCAGCGTTGGTTTCTTATATACCAGGTTCTCCGGTGCTATAATATCATTTGCCATTGTTGGTTCCTCCTATTTGTTAATCAGCTTTTGCTTGAGTGCCTCGACTATTTCTTCCGGATCGGGCACTATACCACCCAGCCTGCCGAAGTGTTCTACCGGCAATGCACCATTCATGGCTAAGCGTACATCCTGTACCATTTGGCCGGCATTGATTTCGGATACCAGGATGCCTTTTTTGCCTTTGGCAGCCTGGGCTATTGCTTTGCTGGGGAAAGGCCACAGCGTGATGGGACGGAAAAGCCCCACCTTGATGCCTTCCTCACGTGCAAGCTCAACGGCTTTCTCGCCTATACGGGCGGCACTTCCGAAGCTCACAACCATATAGTCGGCATCTTCCAGCTGCTGGGTTTCATAACGCACCTCGTTCTCCTCTATCTGCCTGTACTTCTCCTGCAGATGTTCGTTGCGCACCTCCATGACCTCCGACTTCAATTCCAGTGAGGTCAGAATGTTCGGTTCACGACCTTTGGTGCGGCCGATGGTTGCCCACGGGCACTCTTTCTTGATTTCCGCCTCCGTGCGACGGGGCTTGAAAGGCGGCAGAACCACCTTTTCCATCATCTGCCCGATAACTCCGTCGGACAGAAGCATGGCCGGATTGCGGTACTTGAAGGCCAGCTCAAAGGCCAAATCCACGAAGTCCGCCATCTCCTGAACACTGTTGGGAGCCAGTACGATGACGTTGTAGTCGCCGTTGCCGCCGCCGCGCGTTGCCTGGAAATAGTCGCTCTGGCTCGGCTGGATGGTACCCAGGCCGGGGCCGCCACGCTGTACGTTGACGAACACTCCCGGTATCTCGGCGCCTGCCATGTACGAGATGCCCTCCTGCATCAATGCAATGCCGGGCGAAGAGGATGTGGTCATGACGCGTTTACCTGCGCCCGCACCACCATATATCATATTGATAGCTGCCACCTCGCTCTCTGCCTGGAGCACTACCATGCCGGTTGTTTCCCACGGCTTGAGCAAAGCCAGCGTCTCAATAATCTCACTTTGCGGAGTGATAGGATAGCCGAAGAAGCCATCGGCACCGCAACGAATGGCAGCATTGGCTATGGCCTCGTTGCCTTTCATTAATGTTACTTCCTGTTCTGCCATGTCTCTAAGCCTCCATATTCTTTTTATAAACGGTGATACATCCATCGGGACAAACGATGCCACACGATGCACAGCCAATACAGTCTTCTGGTTTGGCAGCCTCAACGTATGGATAGCCGTGGACGTTTACTTTCTTTTGTGCCAGTGCAATCACATGCTTGGGACACGCAACTACGCAGAGTTGGCATCCTTTACACCTGTTGGTGTCCACCACAATAGCTCCCTTAAACTTACTCATAATGTCTTTTTTTTCAAGGATTGTATGTATCCTTATCGTAAAAATTCAGAATATTGTCAAGCATTTCCTTTGCTTCAACCGCCGGAGAGTTAGGATCCAGGGCGATAGCTTCCATGTAGCAGTCGATGGCATGCTGCCAGTCGCCTTTGCGCCGGTGCTCATTACCGAGCCTGTAGTATTCTTCTGCGGTCATTGGTTGCGGATAATCTTGATTACTGATAGTATTCATGCCGGCCTGCCGCCAATGTATTCTTCATCAGCGAGCAGATGGTCATGGGCCCCACTCCGCCCGGAACAGGGGTTATGAAGCTGCACTTGGGCGCAACCTCATCGAACTTCACGTCGCCGTTCAGGCGGAAACCGCTCTTGCGAGTGGCGTCGGCAACGCGCGTGGTACCTACATCTATAACGACTGCCCCGTCCTTCACCATGTCGGCAGTTACAAAGTCGGGCTTGCCGATGGCTGCAATGATGATGTCGGCCTGGCGGCATTCCTCCTTCAGGTTTGCCGAGTGGGAATGGCACACCGTAACAGTGGCGTCGCCGTAGTGCTTCTGCATCATGAGCTGGGCCATGGGTTTGCCCACGATGTTGGAGCGTCCGAGCACCACGCACTTCTTGCCGCTGGTCGCTATATGATAGTGGTTGAGCAGCGTAAGGATGCCCAGTGGCGTGGCGGAAATGAAACAGGGCAGGCCGATAGCCATGCGGCCGACGTTTACGGGATGAAATCCGTCTACGTCCTTGCGGTAGTCTATGGCCATGATAACCTTCTGTTCGTCGATGTGAACGGGCAGAGGCAGCTGCACGATGAAGCCGTCGACGTCTTCGTCTCGGTTCAGTTTGTCGACACAGGCCAGCAGTTCAGCCTCCGTAACATCGGCCTCGAACCTGATGAGCGTCGACTTGAAGCCGCACTGCTCGCAGGCAATGACCTTGTTGCGCACGTAGGTTTCCGAGCCTCCGTCGTGCCCAACGAGCACCGCAGCCAGGTGAGGCTGCTTGCCGCCGCCGGCCACCAGGAGCCTTACCGCTTCCGCTATTTCGGCCTTGATGGCCGTAGCCGTAGCCTTGCCGTCTATGAGTTGATATGCCATGTCAGTCGTTCTTTACATTTTGGGCATGCCGGGCATGCCTTTCATCTTACCCATCATGCCGCGCATACCGCTGCCTGTAACCATCTTCATCATCTTGCGGGTCTGGTCGAACTGCTTGATGAGCCGGTTCACCTCCTGAATACTGGTACCCGAACCCTTGGCTATGCGCTGCCTACGGCTCTGGTTGAGTATCTCGGGAGTAGTGCGTTCCTTGGGTGTCATGCTGCGAATAATGGCCTCGATGCCGTTAAAGGCGTTGTCGTCTATATCCACATCCTTGATAGCCTTGCCCACACCGGGAATCATGCCGGCCAGGTCCTTGAGGTTTCCCATCTTCTTTATTTGCTCTATCTGACCGAGAAAGTCGTTGAAATCGAACTTGTTTTTCTGTATCTTCTTCTGCAGTCGCTTGGCTTCCTCCTCGTCAAACTGCTCCTGGGCACGCTCCACCAGCGTAACCACATCGCCCATTCCGAGGATGCGGTCGGCCATGCGGGAAGGGTGGAACACATCAATGGCCTCCATTTTCTCACCGGTACCGATGAACTTGATGGGCTTGGTGACCACCGTACGGATGCTGAGGGCAGCGCCGCCGCGGGTATCGCCGTCGAGTTTGGTCAGCACCACGCCGTCAAAGTCGAGCCTGTCGTTGAACTCCTTGGCCGTGTTCACGGCATCCTGGCCGGTCATGGAGTCGACCACAAAGAGCGTCTCATCCGGATTTACGGCCTCCTTGAGCGAGGCAATCTCGTCCATCATCTGTTCGTCTACGGCCAGTCGGCCGGCGGTATCGATGATGACAACGTCGTTGCCCTTGGCCTTGGCCTCCTGGATGGCATGCCGGGCTATCTCGTTCACGTTCTTGTTCTCCGGCTCGCTGTACACGGGCACGCCTATCTGTCCGGCCACAACCGTGAGCTGCTGGATGGCGGCGGGGCGGTAAACGTCGCAGGCCACGAGCAGCGGTTTCCTGTGTTGCTTGGTCTTGAGCAGGTTAGCCAGCTTGCCGGTGAACGTAGTCTTGCCCGAACCTTGCAGTCCCGACATCAGGATAACGGCCGGCCGGCCGGTCAGCTTCAGGTCAGCAGCCTCGCCGCCCATGAGCTCCGCCAGCTCGTCGTGAACGATTTTGACCATCAACTGTCCGGGTTTCACGGCCGTAAGCACGTTCATTCCCATTGCTTTTTGCCTCACCGTATCGGTAAAACTCTTAGCAACCTTGTAGTTGACATCGGCATCCAGCAAGGCTCTGCGCACGTCTTTGAGCGTTTCGGCAACATTGATTTCGGTGATTTTTCCTTCACCTTTCAGTATCTTAAACGAGCGTTCAAGTCTGTCACTCAGATTTTCGAACATGATTTTTTTAATCTTTTTGTAATATCCTACAAAGATACTGATAATAAGATGAATAAGAAAGAAAAACCAACTTGTTTTGTATAAATTTAACGC
Source organism: Prevotella sp. kh1p2 (assembly GCF_900111525.1). Lineage (NCBI taxonomy): Bacteria > Pseudomonadati > Bacteroidota > Bacteroidia > Bacteroidales > Prevotellaceae > Prevotella > Prevotella sp. kh1p2. The sequence continues at coordinate 31,350 of NZ_FOHY01000009.1, read as the reverse complement.
GGGGCTCTTTTCGTCGGCTTGCAGGAGCCATTCGGGAACTTTCGACAAGTGTCGAATTCATGTGTGACAAGTGTCGCACAATCGTGCGACACTTGTCGAAAGTTCCTGAAGCATAGCTTCGGCACCTCCGGCTGGGTTTTTACGACACCCGGAAAAAGTGAAACACGCGGACAGAAAGAGGAAGAAACAAACGAAAAAAGAATGCAACGGATTGAAATGACAGCCCCGTACAGACTGCGGCGAGCCTGCGAAAAAGGCTAATAGCTGAACTTCACAATCAGCGGCAGATGGTCGCTGAACCCGTCCTGATAACGGGGGCCGATGTAGGTGCGGCGGGGCTTGAGGCCTCCATACTGCCCGTCGTCCGTCAGCAGGAAAGGTTCGTCGCCAATCCTGCAGCCCTCCACCCTTGCTGCCAGGCGGGGCGAGCAGAACACATGGTCAATACTCTCCCACCCGCCCCTATACCAATAGGTGCCCCGGGCACCATGGCTGCCCTGTGCCCCGGCTGATACGTGCACCATGCCGTGGAGCTCCAGATGGCGCAGGGAGGCGTTGCCGGCAGTGTCGTTGAAGTCGCCGGCAACCAGAATCCTGGCCTCCGGCTCCGCAAGACGGATGGAATCGACCGACTGGCACAGCCGCCGTGAGACCTGCATGCGGTGCGGCCGCGTTTCCAACTCGCCGCCCGAACGGCTCGGAGCGTGGACAACGAAAACGTGGAGCGTATCGCCGCTGCGCCCTACTCCTTTCACATAAAGGATGTCGCGCGTAGGCCGCATGCCCCTGACGGGCTCCACGCGCAGGGCGTAATGGCTCACGGGCAGGAACGTAAAGGGCGAGTACAGCAGGGCAACGTCAATGCCACGCACGTCGGGCGAGCTGGTCATAAGGTACTCGTAGCCAGCTTTGCGCAGCAGCGAGCGCCGGGTCAGGTCGCGCATCACGCTGTCGTTTTCGACCTCGCAGAGTGCAACCATATCGGGCAAAGCCCACTCCCGGCCGTCTGCTCCGCACGAAATGATTTCCTGCCCTATGCGGTTCAGCTTGCGCCAGTAGCGGGTACGCGTCCAGTGGTGGTAGCTCTGGGGCAGGAACTCCTCGTCCTGCGTGAGGCTGTCGTCCACGCAATCGAACATGTTCTCGCAGTTCAGCTCCACGAAAGTGAAGATATCAAGCAGCAATAAAACAAGGGCCATCGTCGTAGGTGATTGTTCATCATCACAACGATGGCCCTTGTTTTTTATTGTCCTCGGGTGCTATTCCCTTACGTGTTTCCGTATTTTGGTCAGATAGTCCTTCATTCCGTCGGCGTCCTTGTGGTCTATGATTTCGAGCAGTTGCTTGAGTTCGGTGCGTATCTGGGCCACTTGGTCGTGCGTGTAGGGGTTGAAGAGGATTTCCTGCAGCAGGTAGTCGTCTTCCGACAGCACGCCTTTGGCAATCTTCATGTGGCGCTTGAAGGTTGTTCCGGGCGCGTCCTGGTGCTTCATCACGGCAGCAAACACAAACGTGCTCACGAAGGGGATGCTCAGCGAGTAGGCCACCGTGCGGTCATGCTCGTCAAAGGTGTACTCGTAGATGTTGAGCCCCAGCTTCCGGTAAAGGTCCTTGAAGAAGATGCGCCCCATGTAGTCGCCCTCGTTGATGATGATGGCGTTCTCCTCGCTCAGCTGGTTCAGGTTGGCAAAGGTGGGGCCGAACATCGGATGGGTGCTCACGTACGGGTGGCCGCAATGCTCGTAGAAGTCCTTCAGCCCGGTCTTTACGGAGCTGATATCGCTGATGATGCACTCGGCCGGCAGGTACGGCAGCACCTCTTCGAAGGCCGGCAAGGTGAACTTTACCGTTACGGCGTTGATGAGCAGTTCGGGCCTGAAAGCCTTTATCTCCTCAACTTTGGTAAAGCGCTGGCAGTTGTACGTGAAGCGCATGCGCCGCGGGTCTTTCTCAAAAACGGCCACCTCGTGGTCAAAACTCAGCAGGTCGATGAAGAAACTTCCCATCTTTCCTGCTCCCAAAATCAATATTCTCATAATTCAAAACTTGGCCTTCAGCCTTGCAGAAAGAGGCCGGAAAACCAGCCGGAGCAGCACCGCAGCACGTTGGCAAGGCCACGGCAGCGCAGCTCTTTGTGGCTTCATGGCTTCCTCTGTTCCTCCGTTTGTTACTTTGTCTGGTTACTGGTTGATGATTTTCATTTGCTGACGGACGCTCTCCTCGTGCACTCCCTCGAACACGCGGGCTATGAATTCGGCGTCCATACCCAGCAGCGAGCCCTGCGCACCGCGCTTTTCCAGTATCTCGTTGTAGCGGTTCGCCTGGAACACCGTCATGTTGTGCTCCTTCTTGTACTGCCCTATCTCGCGGCAAACACGCATGCGCTTGACCAGCAACTCCATGAGTTCGTTGTCCAGTTCGTCTATTTGCTTGCGCAAGAGGGTAATTCCTTCGGTCGTGGAGTGCTCGTCGCGCACCACAAGCAGGCTCAGGATGTAGTCCAGCACATCGGGCGTAACCTGCTGCTTGGCGTCGCTCCAGGCCTCGTCGGGGCAGCAGTGGCTCTCTACCAAGAGGCCGTCGAAGCCCAAGTCCATGGCCTGCTGGCAGAGCGGAGCTATCAGCTCGCGGCGCCCGCCGATGTGACTGGGGTCGCAGATGATGGGCAGGTTGGGCACGCGACGGTGCAGTTCCATCGCTATCTGCCACATGGGCAGGTTGCGATATATCTTCTTGTCGTAGCTTGAGAAGCCGCGGTGAATGGCCGCCATGCGCTTAACGCCGGCCTGGTTGATGCGCTCCATGGCGCCTATCCACAGCTCAAGGTCGGGATTGACGGGGTTTTTGACGAACACGGGTACGTCAACGCCCTGGAGCGAGTCGGCCAAATCCTGCATCGCAAAGGGGTTGGCAGTGGTGCGGGCGCCTATCCAGAGGATGTCGATACCGTACTTCAGGCAGAGCTCCACATGCTCCGGCTTGGCCACCTCGGTAGCTACGAGCATGCCGGTTTCGTCCTTCACGGCCTTCATCCAGGGCAAGGCAGCCTCTCCGTTGCCCTCGAAACCGCCCGGTTTGGTGCGTGGTTTCCACACTCCGGCACGGAACATGTGGCATCCCTTCTGCTTCAGCTGGCGGGCGGTGGTCATCACTTGCTCCTCCGTTTCGGCCGAACAGGGGCCTGCAATGACGATGGGGCGTTCGTTGTCACTCGGTAAATTCAATGGTAAAAGGTCCAATTCCATATCTTGTTCTTTATTTATGATTGCTTGAAAACTGACTTTATCCGCTCCAGGGCCTCACCTATCAGCTCGTCTTTGGCACAAAGACTGATGCGGATATGCCGCCTGCCGTTGGAACCGAAGATAAATCCGGGAGTGATGAATACCCTGGCTTCGTGCAGTACTCGTTCCGTCAGTTCCTCCGCATCGGCATATCCGGCGGGTATCTTGCCCCACAGGAACATGCCCACTTGTGCCGGGTCGTAGGTGCAACCCAGCGCTCTCATAATCTGCTCGGCCACGTTGCGGCGGCGCTGATAGGTCTCTATGTTGTACTCCCGGTGCCACTCTGCGGTGTTGGTGTTGTAAGCCTCGGCCGCCGCCAGCTGTATGCCGCGGAACATTCCGCTGTCTATGTTGCTCTTAATCTTCAGTATCCAGCTGATAAACCGGGCGTTGGAGGCACACAAACCCACGCGCCAGCCGGGCATGTTGAAGCTCTTCGACATGGAGTTGAACTCGATGCAGCAGTCCTTGGCGCCAGGTATCTGGAGCAAGGACATGGGCTTCGGGTTCAGAATAAAGCTGTAGGGATTGTCGTTTACCACAACTATATTGTGCCTTCTGGCAAACTCCACCAGCCTTTCGTACGTCTCCCGCCGGGCATCACCGCCCGTAGGCATGTTGGGATAGTTGGTCCACATGAGCCTTACACGGCTCAAGTCGAGGCCTTCCAGCTCCCGGAAGTCGGGCTGCCAGCCGTTGTCTTCACGCAGATTGTAGTTCACCACCTCGGCTCCCAGTATCCTGCTGAGCGACGTGTAGGTAGGATATCCGGGGTTGGGAACCAGCACCTGCTCGCCCGGATTTACGAAGGCGAGCGTTACATGCAGTATTCCCTCCTTGCTGCCGATAAGCGGCTGTATCTCGGAGTCGGCGTTCAGCTCCACTCCATACCACTTGCGGTAGAACGAAGCCATAGCCCGACGCAGCTCGGGAGTGCCCATCGTGGGCTGGTAACCATGCGCCGAAGGGTCGCGGGCCACCTCGCAGAGCTTGCTGACGGTTTGCTCCGAGGGCGGCATGTCGGGGCTCCCGATGGCCAGCGAGATAACGTTCTGCCCGGCGGCGTTCATCTTTGCCACTTCCTTCAGCTTGCGGCTGAAGTAGTATTCCTGTACTGTATCGAGTCTGTTTGCAGGTTGTATCATGTCTGTCTGTATGTTTCAGGTTATTAATCACGTAGTACCAGAGGCCTTCTATTCCTGATATTCGCCCAGTATCTTGAGCTCGCTGGTGAGCGGGATGATGGCATCAATCGACTGCCGGTAGCGGGTCAGGCTGCTGAAAGTTACATCCACGTAGAACAGGTACTCCCACTCATGCCCGATGATGGGCAGCGACTGTATCTTCGTGAGGTTGATGTCGTAGAACGAAAGGATGGTGAGCACCTTCGAAAGGCTGCCCTCCGCGTGCGGCAACGAGAACACCAAGCTGGCCTTGTCCGACTTTTCGAGCGGGCGGAGGAAGTCGGCCTTGCGCGGATTACTCACCACCAGGAAGCGCGTAAAGTTGTGCTTGTTGTCCTCGATGTGGTCTTCCAGCACCTTGAGGCCGTACATGCGGGCGGCATCGGGGTGGCAGATGGCAGCCCAGCCGCGGCACCCGTGCGAGCTGATATACTGTGCCGCGCCGGCCGTATCCTCTGCTTCAACGGCCTTCATGTCGGGATGATTGGCCAAGAAACCCCTGCACTGCATCAGCGCCACGGGGTGTGAATGCACCTCGGTAACGGTCGCCCAGTCGTCGTCCGGCAAGCAGCAGATGCAGTGCTGGATGTGCAGCTTGTGCTCGCCTACGATGGTTGTGCCCGAGGAGCGCATGAGGTCGTAGTTGTGGAGCAGCGACCCTGCGATGGTGTTCTCTATGGCCAGCATGCCGATAACGGTGCTATCGCGCTTGATGTTCTCAAATACTTCCTCGAAGGTGGAGCAACATATCAGCTGTATCTGCTCGCTCCGGAAATACTCATGGGCTGCAATGTCGTGGAAAGACCCCATCTCGCCCTGTATGGCTACTCTTCTCATGATTTCTCATATCTAACGAAAAACGGCCCTGCTCATTGTAAGCGGGACCGTTTTGTATGTTCTCATACTCGTTAACCATCAGTTAAATGACACGCAACTTCCCGCTTTACAATTACTTGCAAAGTAAAAATAAAAGTAAAAGTAAGATGCGTACACGTTACTCATGATGGTATGCTTGTTTCTTGTTGATGCAGCAAAAGTATAACATTTATTTGGAACAAACAAACATTTGGTCAGAAAATGTCGTCTTTCCGTGTATTTTTCTCATCCTCGCCTCTGCTCTTTTCAGAAACCGTAGGGGTTCATCTCCTTGTATTTCTGCTCCGTTTTGTGCTGTATGCCATCTGCTTCGGCAGCGGCGGGGCTGCCGTTGGCCTCATCGGGTGATAGCTCGAGCACGCTCTTCATGTCCTCCTCGGCCCCCTCGAGGTCGCCAAGAGCCTTCCTGATGGCGCCCCTCTCACGGAACGCATTCGCGCAGAAGGGGTTCACCTCTATTACCTTATTATATATAGCCACGGCCTGGTCGTGGTTGCCCTTGGCCTCCTCAACGCGGGCCTTTAGCAGCAGCACGTCCTCGTTACCTTCCACTTTGCTCACCAGCAGGTCGGCATCTTCGGCGGCACCGGCCACGTCGCCCATCTTGAGCAGTGTCTCGCCGCGCAGCAGATAGGCGTCGACAAAGTCGGCATTCTGCGTTATCGCCTTGGTGAGCATGGCGATGGCGTTCACCTGGTCGCCCTGTCCGATGCAGGCGCGGGCATAGAGGAAGAGCACCTGCGGGTCGTCCTTGTTGATGAGCATGGCCTTTTCGCAGGCGTCGCCCATGGCTCCGTAGTCCTCCATCATGTAGGCCACGTTGGCCATTCGCAGCAGTATCTGCTCGTTGTCGGGCTGGGCTTCGGCCAGTTTCTGCAGCTGTTCGTAGGCCGGCAGCAGCTCGCCGTTGCTCATCAGGGCCTGAGAGAGATAGTCTCTCACCTCCAGGTCGTCCTTGATATGCAGTGCATGGTTGAAGCAACGGATGGCATATTCCACCTGATTGGTCTTCAGTGCGGCCACGCCGCCATACTTCAGTACGTCGAAGTTCTTGGCTTCATCCTCTTTACGTTTTTCTTCCGGGTTCTCTTTTTTGCTCCCGAAGAGTGCTTTCAGAAAGTTCATAGCTTGATATTTAGGTTGTTACAGACAGGTTGCCTGCCAGATTTCGCGGGCCGTGAAAGGGTCAGCGGTCCTTGAGTTTCTCGTAAACCGCGTTGGTCAGCACGTCGGTGCGCACCCATGCCGGCCACTTGCCCACCACGTGGTTGTACTCGTGGCCCACGTCCTTGTACTGCTGGAAGGCGAACTTGGCATTGATGTAGCCGTCGCCACCGTCGCGTGCGATGATGAAGCAGTACAGCGTCTCGGTGTAGCCCACTATCTTGCCATCGCGCTTCACGGTCTCCACAAACCAGTCGGTTTGCGGCAGCCGCACGGTCTGAACAGTGGCCGAAGGATAGCGCTCCTTAAACAACGCCTCGCACTGGTCCCTGAATTCCTGCCCGTCGGCTTCCTTGTAGAGTTCTACAGTGTAAAGAGGCATGTAGTAATGGCCGTCTATCTTCACGTCGTCAACATGCGGATAAGAAGACGAGTCGTTCAGCCCGATGGCTTCACCCAGCTTCTTTCCCGTCGTTTTCACGTCCTTCTTGGCCTTGTTCCACAGGCCCGTTACCTTCTCCTTGAGCGACGGCTGCTTGTCAGCTTCATTAACCTGCGCTCCGGCCGGCATCGCTGCAAGCATCATGCCGGCCAACAGTATCATCATTGTCTTCTTCATTTCAAATTGCTTTTGGTTGCAACAAAAATAGTACAAAATGCGTTATCGGCAAAATAAATTCAGTTTATTTAGGATTTAAGCCGTGCCGGCGGCCCCTGCTGCTGCCGTTTTCGAACTGCTTGCCTACCCGCTCCCACAACCGCAGAGAGGACGGGCGAGAGAAGGAAATAAGGCTTGTAATTTTTTAACAAAATACCTCTCAGGTTTCGTGTATTCGCCGGCAAGCGGCCGTTTGGCCGCAAATACGCGCTAAAATCGCCATTTTCGTAACTCCTTGAACATCAGTATTTTATCTTTTCAGCATACTTCCAGGCTGCTGTGAGATGGCCTCACTGCCGTAGTGAAATGGCTTCATTATCGTAGTGAGATGGCTTCACTGCCGTAGTGAGATGGCTTCACTACGCTTAAAAGCATAGCTCCAAGCGGGTAAAAGGATAGCTCCGAGCGGGTAAAAGGATAGCTCCGAGCGGGTAAAAGGATAGCTTTTGAGGTTCCGGAGGGCATATTCAGCAACTCCGGAGGCCGTGAATGGGGTGAACGGAGGCCGCAAACGGCCTTTTTGTTTGCTATTTCGAGCGAGAATGTTGCACTGTTTTTCAGCATGTTTTCTTGACAAACGGGAGGGCTGCCGGCGAACTCTTGCGCCGCGCAGAAACCTCACCGCATCTTCCGCATTTAATCTTTCGTAACTTAAAAAATGCTTTCAAAGTTTGGCAGTAACACCTATTTGGCTTAAATTTGCAGCTATGAGAAGAATCGTAATCATTACATCAGCCCTGCTCGCAGGCGTCCCGGCACTGGCCCAACGTGCCGACCTGGAGGCGCAGAAAGCCCTCTGGCGGCAGATGGTTGCCGACACGGTGCCCGCGGCCGCTACCACCTTGCAGCCCGCCATGCCAGTTGCCGAATGGCGTGCCGGCACCGATTCCGTGCCCGCAGCGCCCGGTCCAACGGCGCAGAGCTACATACCCACGGCACTGAATTACAGCCCCTACGGCTACGCATGGGGCCTGCACAGCGGACTAAACGTAGAAGTGGGGCTCTCGGCCTTTGCCACCTTCGGCAAGCATGTACCCCATCGGGGCGGTTTCTCACAGAACATCAACGCCGCCTACGTGGCTCCCCTCACCCGTAACGGCAAGTTGTGGCTCGCCGCGGGCGGCTATCTGAACAACACGAACTGGGGAGGCGACAGCTATCGCGACGCCGGACTGTACGCCTTGTTGGGCTACCGCATTGACCAACACTGGGAGGCCTACGCCTACGGACAGCTCTCACTGGCCAGCAATTACGACCGTTTCTACTCCCGCTACTGGGGTTACGGGCCGGCGTACATGGGCTTCTGCAGTCCTATGGGCATTGGCGGAACTCGCTACGGCATGGGCATGCCGGGCGCAAAGGTGGCAGGCGGCGGCGTAACCTACCACTTCAACAGGAACTTCTCGCTCGGGGTGAGCGTGCAGGGCGTGTGGTACGACAATCAGACTCCGTACTACTTCGACCGGCGCAGCTATCCCCTGCCGCCGCTCTGAACGGTAGGCAAGCCATAAAAGAAAAGGCCCGCGTCAATCGACACGGGCCTTTTCTTATTTCGTAAACTTGAGTCGGAGGCTGTTCAACACCACGCTCACACTCGAGAAAGCCATCAGCGCGCTGGCCCACATGGGCGTTATCTGGAAGTGGATGCCGAAGAGATAGAGCACGCCGGCAGCCAGAGGGATGCACACGATGTTGTAGATGAAAGCCCAGAAGAGGTTCTCCCATATCATTCGAACCGTGCGCCGGCTCAGCCTTACGGCAGCGGGCAGGGCGCGGAGGTCGTCGCCCATGAGCGTTACCTGCGCCACGTCCATGGCCACATCGGTGCCCTTGCCAATGGCGATGCTTACATCGGCCAGCGCCAGAGCCTGCGTATCGTTGATGCCGTCGCCTATCATGGCCACCTTCTTGTCCGCTTGCTGCAGGCTGCGCACAAGGTTCTCCTTGTCCGTAGGCAGCACTTTGCTCCGGTAATGGCTGATGCCGGCCTTCTCTGCCCAGTAGCGGGCAGCCTCCTCCTTGTCGCCGCTCATCATGTAGACCTCGATGCCCATTGCCTGCAAGTCGCGCATGGCGTCGGCCACGTGGGGCTTCAGCGTCTCGCGTTCCTCGGGTTGCAGGTCGTCGGCTTTGGTAAAGTCGATGCTCTGATTGGGAATGGTCAGCGTGCCGGTCTTGTCAGTTACCAGCACGTTTACCTTGCGCAAGCTCTCCAGAGCGGTAGCATCCTTGATGAGCAACTGCCGTTCGGCGGCCTTGCCTATACCCACCATCAGTGCCGTTGGCGTGGCCAGGCCCATGGCGCAGGGGCAGGCAATGACCAGTACGGCCACGGCGCTCAAGATGGCTTGCGGCAGGGCGGCGTTGCCCCCGATAGCCCACCAGGCCAGGAAGGTTACCACCGCAAGGGCTGCCACGGTGGGTACGAAGACCAGGGCGGCCCTGTCGACGATGCGCTGGACGGGCGCCTTGGAGCCCTGAGCTTGCTGTACCATCTCTATGATGTGTGCCAGCGCGGTGTTGCTGCCTATCTGGCGCGCCTTCATCCGGAACCTGCCCTGGCTCGGAATGGTGCCGGCCAGCACCTTGCTGCCCTTCTTCTTCTCGGCCGGAGTTGGCTCGCCGGTAATCATGCTCTCGTCTACGTAGGCCGCATCGGCCGTCATGAACGAGGTTGCCCACGTAACCTCGCCGTCTACGGGCACCTTTTCGCCGGGGCGAACTTCCAGCACGTCGCCCACTGCTATGGTCTTGATGGGCACTTCCTCTATCACGGCAGGCTCGGTGATGTTGCCTTCCGCGTCGCGTTTCTCTGTCTTACTGACCACGTGGGCGGTCTTGGGAGCCATGCCCATCAGCGCCCGGATGGAGGATGCCGTGCCGTCCTTGGCCTTTTCCTCCAGCAATCGGCCGGTGAGAACGAAGGTGATAATCATGACCGAAGCATCGAAGTAGGTGTGCCACGCTATGCCGCGGGCACCCCAGACGGCATCGCCCCAGAAGGTGTTAAAGGCGCTGAAGAGGAACGCTATGGCCGTAGACAGGCACACGAGGGTGTCCATGTTGGCCGCTCCATGGCGCAGCTGGCGCCACGTAACGCGGTAGAAGCTCCAGCCGCAAAGCACGATGTTGGCCAGCGAAAGCAGCAACGAAAGCTGGTTGGCCACGCTGCGGCTGCCCACCTGGAGCCATCCCATGGAGACGGACATGACCAGCAGGGCGAAAACCCAGCTCAGGATGGTGCGGCGCTTGAGCAGGGTGTAGGCGCGTTTCTCTATCTCCACAGCCGAGCGGTCGGCCTCTATGACGAGGTCGTAGCCAATGGCGTTCACCTCGCGCTTCATGTCTTCGAGCGTTATTTGGTCGGTATCGTAGTCTACCAGGGCACTCCGGCCGGGCAGACTGACGGCTGCGCTGCGGATGCCCGGCAGCGAGTTGAGCTTGCGCTCCACGTTGGCCGAGCAGGCCGAGCAGGCCATGCCGACAACGGGAATTGTCTGTTTCATCTGTTACTCCTTTCTGCTTATTATCCTGAAAACCTGTTCTGAACGGCCTTAGAGCGTGAGTTCGTAGCGGCCGCAGTCGTCAACGGCCTGCTTGAAAGCCTCCGGCTGTACGGCTGTTTCGTCGTAGGCAACCGTTACCTGATGCTTTTCCAGGTCGGCCTCGGCCGATACCACGCCGTTAAGAGCCGTGAGAGCGTTCTCCACATTGGCCTTGCAGTGCTCGCACATCATTCCCGATACTTCAAAAATCTTCTTTTCCATCGTTCTGTCTGTTTAAAAGTTGTTCTTCTATTTGTCAATGGCAAAATTACACCTTTTATGATATAAGGGTGTTACGGAATGATGGATAAGAGTTACAAGATTATGGTTTCAGATTTTGTCGAGCGCCTTCCGGGGCTTGTGCCGCAGCTGTTTGAACTGCGTGGGCGTCATTCCGGTAACGCTCTTAAACTGGGCCGAGAGGTACGCCACGCTGGAGTAGTTCAGCTGCAGGGCAATCTCGGTGAGCGAGAGTTCGTCGTAGAAGATGAGTTCCTTTACCCTCTCGATGCGCTGCTCGATGTAGTAGCGCTCGATGGTTTTGCCCATGAACTCGCTGAAGAGCTTGCTCAGCGCGCTGTAATCGCTCTTGAGTTCGGCGGCAAGATAATCGCTCAGGTTGACTGCCGACCTGTTGCCACGGTAATGAACCAGGCGGATGATGGCGCTCTTGATGAGGTCGATGGTCTGCTGACGGCGGTCGTCGAGCAGCTCGAAGCCAAGTTTCTCCAGCTCCCCCTTCAGCTCCGTCCGCTTCGTATCGGTGATGTCGTGCTCCAGCTTCACCACACCCAACTCCACGGAGAGGGGCTGCAGGCCGGCGTCACGCAGCGTTTTGTCGACTGCCATCTTGCAACGGTCGCACACCATGTTCTTGATATACAATGTCGTTTCCATCCTATTTCGTTTTTGATGATAATCTGAAAGGCCATCCCACCACTATTTCCGTGAAGTCGGCCTTGGTGAGATGGGCCTTGATGTTGATGCCTATGCTCATGCCTTTCATCCTCCGGAAGGTGTAATGCACGCCAATGTGCTCGTAGTAGGGCTTCTCCACCTGCCGCGCATTGTCGCCCATGCGGCGCAGAAGGTAATAACCCAGCGACATGTCGAGCGACAGCTGGTGGTAGTAAGCCTTGTGTTTGGCCGACAATCCCACTGACCACGGACTGTGTTTCAGCCCCTTTCCGGCATCCAGTCGGGCAATGTGGTTGGCGTAAGGGCCATAAAACACATCGATGCCCACGCCCGATGCCCACCTGCGGGCATAGCGGTGCAGCACGTCGAGACGTACACTGTACGTTGGATAGACATGGAACCGGCTGCGCCGATAGCCTGGATTGCCAGGCCGGGTGGCAAACTGCGTGAGCTGCCAGTCCTCGTTCAGCGTCTTTGCTCCTATGCCCGCGGTAACTTGCAGGTACCAATACGGGGCGAAAGGCGATGCCATCGGTCTGCCCACTATCTTATTATAATAAGGTTCATAGACTATTCCCAGCTCCGGTCCCAGATAGTTGGCGCCCTTGTTCGGGCGGTTCAGCGCCCCGTTACTGTGGTGCGAGAACTCTACTCCGGCCTTCAAACCCCACTCGCGGGCAAAATGATACTTGGCATAGACGGCTGCCGAGAAGTAGATAAGCCAGCGGGAGCCGATGAACTCGTCGTCGATATTGTCGCCGCGGCTGTACTTCCGGTGTGCCCACGCAGTGCCGAAGCCCAGCCCGTAGCCTGCTTCCCACCTGCGGGAACGGAGGAGCGGCCGCTGAAATGAGCCGTAGAAGCTCACGATGTTGCCCAAACGCGAATGGTAATCAACGGGCTGCAGCAGCCCCCAGTCTGGGTCTTGGTCGCGGTGCATGGTCACATCGTTCATGCCGTACCTCACGCCCAGGCCTACGAGCGGATAGTTGTAATCGGCTGCAAAGGCGTCAGAATCCTCGGGTAAAGCCGTTCTTGCGAACTTGACATCCACTGACAGTGAGCTCCTATGCCTGAGCCACTTGCGCACATAACGGTCGAGTCCCACCACGGCAGAGGGATTCACTCCGGCACTCACGCCCCAGTGGCGGAGCGAATCGCCGTCGGCAGCTGCAGCAGGCAGGCACAACAGCATCAGCATCCCTATCAGGCTCCATCGCTTCATGCCGCTTTCTCCAGTTGCCGTAGCTCACGGAAGAAGCTCCACACCACGGGAATGGTGGTCAGGAAAGCCAGCACATCGCTCCATGCCTGGCACATTTCCACACCCAGGAGGCCGAAGTAGCGGGGCAGGATGAACATCAGCGGGATAAAGTAAATGCCCCTTCGGGCTGCTGCCAGCAGGTTGGCACGCCACGGTTTACGGCACGTTTGCAGCAGCATATTGCTCACCATGACGGCCGGCACCAATGAGAGAGTGGCCAATTGCCACCTCAACGCCACCACTCCTACTTGCACTACGGCGGGGTCGTTGCGGAAAACAACGATGAGTTCGTCGGTGAGCAGGAAGCCTACTGTGGTGAAAATGAGAATGAAAACGGTACCTAACTTCACCGTGAACCAATAGCCTTGCCGCAGGCGCCGGTACAAGCCGGCACCGAAACAGAAGCCGCAGAAAGGCTGAAAGCCCTGCCCCAGGCCCACGATAATGGACATCACGAACACGCAGATACGGTTCACAATCGACATGGCTGCTATGGCCGCATCGCCATAAGCTCCCGCCGCGACGTTCAGAACAATTGTAGCCAGACTGCCCAAGCCTTGCCGCGAGAGCGATGGAGAGCCTCCGTAGAAAATCTCCTTGGCAGCTTTCCACGACGGAGAGAAGTGTTTCCAGCGAATGGGAATGTTCTCTCCACGCCCGCTCATGTACAGCAGAACGAAGAAACTCACAAGCTGTCCCACGACCGTAGCTACCGCCGCACCGCTCACTCCGAGCCCGAAAACGAAGATGAACAGCGGGTCCAGCGCCACGTTAAGCACCGCCCCGGTCACGATACCGTACATGGCAAAGGAGGCGTTGCCCTGCAACCGCATCTGGTTATTCATGGTCAGAGAGGCTGTCATGGCAGGTGCACCCAAGAGAACGATGCCCAGATACTTCTCCGTATAGGGCAAAATGGTTGGCGTGGAGCCCAACAGCACGGAGAGCGGACGCAGGAAAAGCAAGCCCAGCACCATGATGACAACACCCATGACGAGGGAAAAGAAGAAGCCCGTAGAGGCCATCTTCACGGCGTTGTCATGGCGTTTGGCACCGAGTTCGCGGGCTATGTAGTTGCCGCTACCGTGCCCGAAGAGAAAGCCGAAGGCCTGAATGATGAACATGACGGAGAACACCACACCCACTGCAGCAGTTGACTGCGTGTCGAGCTGACCCACGAAGAAAGTGTCAACAATGCTGTACAGGTTTGTTATCAGCATGCTGATGATGGTCGGTACGGCCATGGTACCTATCACCCTGTGTATCGGACCGGAGGTTAGGAATGTATAATTGTCAGCGTGTTTGGCCATTAAGTGAGGCTCTCTGTTCTGCTCGCATCGCGGCTGATAACCGTTCCGCTTGCCTGATGGGTGGCCAGCACGAGCACTTCTGCTATCTGCACGTGCTCCGGGGCGGCAGCAGCATAGAAGGCAACATCGGCTATATCGTCGCCCGTAAGCGGCCTGATGCCATCATACACACCGGCCGCACGGTCGTTGTCGCCATGGAAGCGCACGTTGCTGAAGTTGGTTTCAACCAGTCCGGGCTTCAGGTTCGTCACCCTCACGCGGGTGTTCACCAGGTCAATACGCAGCCCGTCGGTTATTGCCTTCACTGCAGCTTTGGTGGCGCAGTACACGTTTCCGCCCGCGTAAGCAGCGTCGCCGGCCACCGAGCCTATATTGATAACGTGGCCGCGGTTACGCTGCACCATGCCCGGAACGATGAGGCGCGTCATGGTGAGCAGCCCTTTGACGTTGGTATCTATCATCTCGTCCCAGTCCGTAAAGTTGCCCTCGTACTCCGGCTCCAGCCCTCGGGCCAGCCCGGCGTTGTTGATGAGCACGTCTACCTGGCACCACTTGCCGCCAAGCGAGGCCACGGCAGCGCGCGAAGCCTCGCGATCGCGCACGTCGAAGCACAACAGGCAGACATCAGCTCCCGCCGTCCGGAGTTCCTGCTGCAGGGCTTCCAGCTTCTCCCTGTTACGCCCGGTGATAATCAAGTCATAGCCGCCAGTGGCGAAACGGCGCGCGCAAGCCTGCCCGATGCCGCTTGTGGCTCCTGTTATCAATGCAATCTTCTTCATCCTTATCAGTTGTTTGATGATTCGTTTTGAAGTTCCAAAAGTATCTGCACGATGCGTTCGGCGCTGCGGCCGTCCCACCTTTCGGGCACGGCACACTTCTTCCAGCGGCCCGCCACCATGTCGGCCACGGCCTGTCCCAGCACCTCGGCGTCCTCTCCCACCAGCACATTGGAGCCTGTTTTTACCGTCTCGATGTGCTCCGTGTAGCTGTTCAGCGTGATGCAGGGCACGCTGTCGAAGGTTGCCTCCTCTGCTACGTTGCCCGAATCGGTCACAACGCCCTTGGCATGAGCAATCAGATAGCCGAACTCCAGATACGAGAGCGGCTCCGTGAGCACCAGCTGCGAGCCCTCGCCTACTGCCTGCTTGCGGTCTGCGAGCAGTTGGCGAACCGTTTGCGCGGCCTCCTGCCGCAGCGGTGCTATGATGGGCAGGCCGGCTGCCTGGTCCAACATGCGGTCTATCATGCGGCCCAGGTTCTCCCTGTTGGCTATCAGGGCACGGCGGTTGAGGGTAAAGGCAAGGTAATCGCTGCCGGCCAGCTGCAGTTTGTCAAGTATGGCGGGGCGCTGCAGACGGTTGTAGTTAAAGCGCAGGGTGTCCATGAGAATGTTGCCCACCATGTAGATTTTAGACAGCTCGGCACCCTCGCGCGAGGCGTTGGTGTTGCTGCCCGTGCCGGCCGTAAAGAGCAGGTCGGAGAGGCCGTCGATAACGAGTCGGTTGATTTCCTTGGGCATCTGGATGTCGAAACTGCGCGTACCGGCCACCAGGTGGGCCAGCAGAATGCCCTGCTTCTTGGTCACAATGGCTGCCGCCATGGTGGATGCGAGGTCGTCTACCACAATAACCACATCGGTAGGATGCTGTTGCAGGTACACTTCAAACTTCGACATTACCTGCCCGGTGAGTTCGTTCAGGTTCCGGCAGTCTACCCCCAGGAAGGTGCTGGGGCGCTTTATCATGAGGTCATCAAACAGCGATGGCTCCAGCGTAGGGTCGTCCTCACGCCCTGCATAAATCAGTTCGTAGCTAATGGCGCGACCTTCGGCTTGCGCCTTCTCTATGGCCCTGACGATGGGAGCTACCTTGATGAAATTGGGGCGTGCCCCTGCAACAATACAAATGTTCATGTTTACTGTCTTTATTGATTGCAAAGATAGGGAAAATCTTTTGAAAAATCAGTCGCCGAGGCATAAAAAGCAACTATTTTTCCGCCGCCGGCAGCAACTTTGCTGCTCGACAGCCACGGCGGCCGACATCTCCTATCGAGGCCTGAAAGGCATGCTTCAGGAACTTTTGACAGGTGTCGAAAGATCGTGCGACACCTGTCGAAAGATTGTGCGACACCTGTCGAAAGTTCACGGAGCACTGCCAAAGAACCGCTTGCGAAATGCAAACGGGCTGACAGTTGGATACTGTCAGCCCGACATAAGCATGTAATTAATCTCGCTTTAGCCGACGAATGCCAGCATATCCTCTGCCTGTTTGCGCAGCATAGCTTTCTGCTCGTCGGTGAGAACAACCTTGTTGCTCGTCCAAGCCTCTGCATTTACGGCAAGACCTACCTGGTTCTCCATTACCACAGCACCTATGAAGTTGAGCAAAGCGGTAAGTTTCTCACGGCAACCGTTGGTCTGGTTGCTGCCGCCAATGCCCGTTAAGGCCACCTTCTTGCCCTTAATGGCTGTTGCACTGTTGGGTTCTGCCGTCATGGGACGAGACAGCCAGTCGAACAGGTTCTTGATTGCTGCCGGGTAGCTGGCGTTGTATTCGGGAGCAAATACCCAAATGAGATCGGCTCCGAGCACATCCTTGCGCACACGTAACAGTGAATTCGGAGTTGGGAACTCGATGTCCTGATTAACCAACGGCAGGTCGGCATACTCCAGTTCAGTTATCTCTGCCTTGTCTCCGAGCAGCACTTTTACGTATTCACTGACCTGTCGGTTGAAGCTCTGCTTGCGTAGTGAGCCAATTACAAATAATACTTTTTTCATAATTTCCATGTTTATTGTTATGATGTTGATAATCTTACGGCCGGGTGCAACCTCCATACTTGGGGCATGCTGCTGCAAAAGTACGCAATATTCTGATAATTCCACCCATCTTACATGCTAAAAAACAACTGTTTTTCCGCCGGCAGCAGCAAAGGCGGAGCATTGCAACGGCGCCGTTACTTGTTTGTGGCCAGACTGATGAAGAGGCTCATGCCGGCCATTACCAGGCCCACCATGCACACGCCCCGCCATCCGGCAATGCCCCAGCCCCAGCCGGCCAGGAACGTTCCGAGCGACCCTCCCGTAAAATAAATGGTCATAAAGATGGTGTTCACCCGATTGCTTGCCGACGGTATCTCTGCTATGCTGGCGCTCTGATTGCTCAGTTGCTGGCACTGCAAACCCACATCGAGCAGAATGATACATGCTATCAAGCCCGCATAGCTGTTCCCAAAGAGCAGTGCGACAAGCCAGCCAACTATCATGATAAAGGCTCCTGCCATAGAGATACGGCGCGTACCGAAGCGAGGCACATATTTACCCAAGCCGCTGGCCACCATTGCTCCTGCCACTCCACATAGCCCGAGCAGGCCTACCATATCAGAACCGGCTCCGAAATTTCTGGAAAGATGAAAGGCCAAACACGCCCAGACAGTGAGCAGACTGCCAAAACCGAAGGCGGCGCGGACCGAGTTCAGGCGTATGACCGGATGGGTCAAGAAAATCTGTAATACCGTCCGCATCAGCGAAGCATAGCTACCCTCGAAGTTGCGCTGTACATCCGGCATCATCCGTAACGCAGTGAACAGGCATAATACCATGACACCGGCAGCTATGAGGAACATGGCCCGCCACCCTAACCATTCTCCCACAAAGCCGCTTACCACCCGCGCACCAAGAATGCCAATGAGCAATCCCGACAATACATAGCCCATGTTGCGGGCCTTATTCTCCGGTTTGGAGAATTGAGTGGCAATAGGCAGGAAGAATTGCGGCACCACGGAGAAGGCTCCCAGGAGGAGGGAGGCCGCCCAAATCAGGTAGATATTGCCTGAAAAGGCTATAACGAGAGCCATGAGAGTTGCCATCGACATGCTCCCGATGATAAGTCGGCGGCGAGAATACAGGTCGCCCGACGGGATAAGGAAGCAGAGTCCTGTGGCATAACCTACCTGAGTAAAAACCATGATGAGGTTGGCCGGCACTTCATTTACGCCGAGGTCATAGCGTATGCGCTCCAGTAATGGCTGGTTATAGTAGAGGTTTGCCACTGTAAGCCCAGCCATAACGGCCATCAGAATCATCATACTGCGGGGAATGCCCCCGTTCTCTTTCAGTTGTATCATTGTTTTAGCAAAGTCTTCTCCGTCATGTGCAGGGCAGGCTGCAATGCGAAACCACGCCCGTGCACAACTACGGTGCAAAGTTCTGCAGTTTTTTCTGAACCCGCAAACTATCTGCCGGAAATCAGGCAGACAAGATGCGACATGGGCTTCGGGACAATGCAGATAAGCGCATCTTGTGTGATATTGCAATCTGAAACCTATCATGCCGAGGCACAAAAACCGAAGGCCGCGAACTTTCGACAAGTGTCGCATAATCGTTCGACACCTGTCACACAATCATGCGACAAGTGTCGAAAGTTCGCGAAGGATAGCTTCAAGACCGCGTTGGCTACTTTTTCAAACTTCGGAAAGCATGCTTCCGCCCCCTTGGGTGGCACTGTGGCGGGGCATGCCGGGGCGGAGTGTTGCCTGAACACAAAAAAAGACGGGACACCGAAAACTGTTTTCGGCACCCCGTCTCGTTCTTCCGTTTATCTGCTGTTTACCATTTCAGCGGCTCCTGCAGTATGTTGCCATCCGTCATCGGGCTGTCGGCCTCGCCAAAAACGTTGGCTTTATACTGTATGCAGAGCATGGTCAGGTTCGCCTTACCGGTGTTCTTCAGCGCCCGCTTGCCATCGGGAGCCACGCGGACAACGGTTCCCTCACTTACGGGAAACACCTCGCCGTCGACCTGGTACTGACCCTCGCCCTTGAGGATGATGTAGAGTTCCTCGTGCGTTTTATGCGTGTGGAGGAAGCCGCTGTCCTGTCCGGGCACCAAGGTCTGGAAACTCAGCTCGCTGCCCGTTGCCCCTACGGCCTGGCCAACGAACACTTTGCCGTGGATGGTTACATCCGGACCCATGGGCAACTCGTGCTCTATGATTTCATCCATACGCCCTACGCTCACTGCGGAGTAGTTCTTACCGGTCTTGATAGTCTCGATTTTCTTCATCATTTGTACTTGTTATGTTGTTTGTTGATTATTTACGGTGCAAAGATAGCATGTAAATTTCTGCCGTGCAAGAACTATCTGCCGGGATAGCAGGTTACCAAGAGGTAGGAATAGCGGCTGCATCGGATGGACTGCCACATGGGATTAACCAAGATTAACGCTCGGTGTTTTTTCCTTGCCGGTTATTGGTTACTTTCAGAAACTATTCGTATCTTTGCAACGCAAAATAACTATGACGATGAAAGAGATATTGGCAGAATACCTGGCTTGCCCCATCCGGCAGGTCATCAGCAGGTTTGGCGACAAGTGGTCGCTGTTGGTTCTCTACGCCCTGTGGCGCAATCATCCCGGCCCGATGCGCTTCAGCGAGCTGCACAAGCTCATGACCGACTGCTCGCAAAAGATGCTCTCGCAGACCTTGAAGCGGCTGGAGAAGAACCACCTGATAGCCCGCAAGCAGTTTGCGGAAATCCCCCCGAGGGTGGAATACTCACTTACGCCGCTCGGAGAGTCGCTCATGCCCAGCATAACCTCGCTCATCCAGTGGGGCCAAGAGCACTTCACAGAAGTTACCGACGGCAAGGTGGCCGTCTGAATTTCACTGCTTCTGCCCTTTGTCTTGCACCAGTCGCCCTCGGAAACGGGCAGCCCACGTGGGTCGCGAACGCAGCAGGCAACACCATCAATCATTTTAAGGCGCCCAAAGAATGCCGCTTCGGATAAATTCACTATATTTGCACGAGCTAATTGAATTCACCTCTTTATAAATCTAATAACTACATTTATGGGACTATTTGACTCGCTTAAGAAGAAAAAGAAGCCAGCAGGCAAAGACAAGGAGCAGCTGTTGAGCCAGCTAAAAGCCTGGCACGAGGCCGGAGAGTACGGCCATATCATTGAGGCCATAGAGGCCTTGCCGGCCGACGAACTGGACTATGAGCTCACCAGCTGGCTTGCCCGGGCTTACAACAACAAGGGCAACAACAGCGATGACGGTGAGCAATACTTGGCCAAAGGGCTTGCCCTTTTGCAGGGAGTGGAGACAGAAGGGCGCAACGACCCTTACTGGCACTTCCGCGTAGGCTATTCGTTGCTGGACCTGGAACGTGAAGAAGAGGCTGTTCCCTACTTGGAGCGCGTGCTCAAGATGCCCAAGAGCAAAGCCGTTTGTGACGACCTTGACGCTGATGCCGAGACGCTGCTGAAAGACTGCCGGCCCATTGCCGAGTTTCTGAAGAACCCCACTGCACAAGAGCAAGCATACTACGAAAAGAAGTCGGTGATGGTTGCTATCCCGCCCAAAGAGCTTGGCGACGATGCCACACTGACCGGCATACCCGAAAAGATTGCAGCCATAGAAGGCGTGGAGATGCTCCCACTGCACGACGAAGAACAGGGAGAAGCCATGCTGCGCATAAGACATGAAGACGAAGAGTATCCTCTCATCTTCTACTTTGTACCCGTTCAAATTGCCTACAACGGCTGGAAAGTGCGCCAGGAGTTCACCGAGCAGGAAATGAAACAGGCTACGGATGCCCGTATGGGGCTTGCCGTCGACATGCCGTTCGGTTCCGATTACATGACGTCTTACCATCTTCAGCTCAAGATTATGGACGCTGTCATGCCCGATGCCGTTGCCGTTTTCGACGAGAGTGGCGAGCAGCTGCTCCTCGGACGCTGGGTTCGGTTGGCTGCGGAGTCGGCCGTTCCGCCTCCTTCTGACATGATGTACGTTCTTCAGGCAGTAAGTGACGATAAAGATGAGGTGTGGATGCACACCCACGGACTGGCCCGCTGCCACGTTCCGGAGCTTGAGATATTGGGCGCAAACGTGGATAACTACAAACCGATGGGCGACCTGCTCAATGCCACGGCACGCTATATACTCGGTAACAACGACGCAGCAAAGCCCTACGAGGGTATCTGCGTGGGCGCCATAGACGACGAAACGCCTCTGGTGGTTACGCTTGTGCCTTGGGAGGAAGCCATCAAACGCTTCCCAGAGCACCTGAACGGCGGCAAGTACGACCGCAAATACGATCACCATTCGTACTCGGCAGCCATCTACTGTTATCCCTCCAAGGAAGCTGAAAAGCAGCACGACTATCGCCACATCAGCCGACTGAGCAAGAAACTTAGCACCAACGGACTCTATTTCTACACCAAACGCGAAACCGACTACATGCATCAGCGGGCCCAAGAACGGTTGGGCATTATGCTCGATATAGCCCGCAAAACACCCGAAAACGCCATTGTGAAGCTCGGTTTCCTGACCGACGACGCTGCCAAGGAAGGCACCGAGGAACGCGAACACATCTGGTTCGAGATTGTGGCCATAACCTCCGCCACTACCTTCATGGCCAAGTGCACGAACACTCCTGTGTGGGTAAGCAGCCTGAAGAACGGCGACATCGGCACCTACTCTACCGATATCATAACTGATTGGCGAGTGTACGTGGGCGATCAGACACTCTCGCCCGACGATGCTTACATGCTGTAGACAAGCCGGTGTGCATTTCATCAAGCTGCATCTCGTTCCACGCCCCACGCCGATTAAAATGTGGGAAAATTGCTTTCTCGCTTATCAAAGCCTCCGGCTGTCAGCTGCTTTAGCACTATTACTATGCAGGAACCAATGAGAACAAGAAGAATTCCGTGTATGTTAATCTGTCTTAAAACAGAAAAGAAATCAACTTCGGTGCTGGAAACTCTCGTTTTTATTTCGTAATTTTGCAGCCGATTTAGTCCGTTTGGGCTCGAACAAGCGTTGACAGGAAGTCAACCGCCTGGCGGAAAAACCCGTTTATATTATTAAAGTAATGTACGCAATTGTAGAAATTAACGGTCAGCAGTTCAAGGCTGAGCAGGGCAAGAAGCTCTTCGTACACCATCTGAAGGATGTGGAAGCCGGCAAGACTGTTGAGTTTGACAAGGTTCTCCTCGTTGACAACGACGGAGCTGTCACAGTGGGCGCACCTACTGTAGAAGGTGCCAAGGTATTAGTAGAGGTTGTAAACCCGCTCGTGAAGGGTGAGAAGGTTATTGTCTTCAAGATGAAGCGCCGCAAGGACTATCGCAAGAAGAACGGTCACCGCGCACAGTTCACTGAGGTTGAAGTTAAACAAGTAATCGCTTAAATTCAGGAGGAAACAGAAATGGCACATAAAAAAGGTGTAGGTAGTTCTAAGAACGGCCGCGAATCAGCTTCACAAAGATTAGGCGTTAAAATCTGGGGTGGTCAGAAAATCAACGCAGGCAACATCATCGTTCGCCAGCGTGGTAACAAGCACTTCCCCGGAGAGAATGTTGCCCAGGGTAAGGACGATACACTGTACGCCCTGACCGACGGCGTTGTTTATTTCCACAAAGGCAAGCGCGACAAGAGTACCGTATCGGTGCTTTCGCCCGAAGCCTATGCTGAAAAGAGCAGGAAAGCTGAAGCATAACATACAAAAACTTATTCCAAACAAACAACAGGATGCCAATTCTCTGCGGAGAGTTGGCATCTTTGCTTTCTCCCCCGCCCTGCCTGCAGCGCACGTAACGGCCATTCGGCAAGCTGCACTATTTACGGTCAGGTTAAAAATCATACTGCAAATCTCGCTGTATGAGAAAAAAAATGATTATCTTTGCTCTCAAATAAGAAAAAGAATCAAACAAAAAAGATATGCTTACACTAAAACTCATCAGTGAGGAAACGGAACGTGTGATTAAAGGCCTCGAGAAGAAGCATTTCAACGGTGCAAGAGAGGCTGTGGAAAAAGTATTGGAATACGACAGGCTTCGCCGCGAATCGCAGCAGAAACTCGACGCCAACAAGCAGCAGCAGAACCTGCTCTCGAAGCAGATTGGCGGTTTGATGAAGGAAGGCAAGAAAGCAGAAGCAGAAGAAATAAAGAACATGGTGGCCGAACTGAAGTCGGCCGACAAAGCCATTCAGGAAATTATGGAGAAGGCACAGCAGGACATGACCGAGGTGCTGCTCACTATCCCCAACATCCCAAACGAGCTGGTACCCGAGGGCAAGGATGCCTCCGACAACGTGGTTGTAAAAGAGGGTGGCCACAAGCCCGAACTGGGAGCCGACGCACTCTGCCACTGGGACCTGCTGAAGAAATTTAACCTGGTGGACTTTGACCTCGGTGTAAAGATTACGGGAGCCGGCTTTCCCATCTATATAGGTAAGATGGCGCGCTTTCAGCGTGCATTGGAAGCCTTCTTCCTGGACGAGGCTCGCAAGTCGGGTTATCTGGAGGTTCAACCTCCTTTCGTGGTAAACCAGGCCTCGGGACTGGGTACCGGTCAGCTGCCCGACAAGGAGGGACAGATGTACCACGCCAACCTCGACGACCTGTACCTCATCCCCACGGCCGAAGTTCCGGTAACCAACATCTTCCGCGACGAGATTCTGGACGAGAAGGATTTGCCCATCAAGCGCTGTGCTTACTCGGCCTGCTTCCGGCGCGAGGCCGGAAGCTACGGCAAGGATGTACGCGGACTGAACCGCCTGCACCAATTCGACAAGGTAGAGATTGTGCGTATAGACACGCCGCAGCATTCGTACGAGAGCCTTGACGAGATGCTTACGCACGTAGAGGGACTGGTCCGAAAGCTGGAACTGCCCTACCACATCCTGCGCCTCTGTGGCGGCGACATGAGTTTTACGTCGAGTATTTGCTACGACTTCGAAGTGTGGAGTGCAGCCCAGAAGCGCTGGCTGGAAGTTTCGTCGGTATCAAACTTCGAGAGCTATCAGGCCAATCGCCTGCACTGCCGCTACCGCCATGCTGACGACAAGAAGATAGAACTCTGCCATACGCTGAACGGTTCGGCTCTGGCACTACCCCGCATCGTGGCTGCCATTATAGAGAACAACCAGACGCCCGAAGGCATCCGCGTGCCTAAGGTTCTCGTTCCCTACTGCGGCTTCGAGCTTCTTGACGACAAAAACTTCTAAACACATACTGGCTTTTGGCTCATGGCAGGCCGGCAACAGCGCCGCCGCCACTGGCCAAAAGCCTCACTCTTTTTCTGCAGGCCGGTCATCGTGCCCGTCAAACTATAACCCACCATCATCCAAAGAGCAAAAACACTATGTACAAGATTATCGACAAGCAACAGTTCTCAGAGAAAGTTTACTGTTTCGAAGTAGAGGCTCCACTCATTGCACGCAGCTGCAAACCCGGCAACTTCATCATCGTGAGAGTAGACAAGAACAGCGAGCGCGTGCCCTACACCATCGCAAAATCCGATGCAGAGAAGGGTACGCTGACACTCGTTATACAGGAAGTGGGCCTCTCCTCCATCAAGTTCTGCAGTCTGCAGGTTGGCGACAGTGTTCTTGATATAGTGGGACCACTCGGTAATCCGTCCAAGATAAAGAATTACGGCACCGTGGTGTGCGCCGGCGGAGGTATCGGCATAGCTGCCATACTGCCCATACTGACGGCGCTGAAACAGGCCGGCAACAAAGTCATCTCCATTCTGGCAGGCCGCACCAAGGAGCTGGTCATCATGGTAGACGACGTGAAGCGATATTCTGATGAGCTCATCATCATGACCGATGACGGCTCCTACGGCCAGAAAGGTGTCATAACGGTGGGAATGGAAGAAGTCATCAAGCGCGAGCATATAGATAAGGTACTGGCCATCGGGCCTCCTATCATGATGAAGTTCTGCTCACTCCTGGCCCATCAATACAACATTCCGAACGACGTGAGCCTGAATACCATCATGGTAGACGGTACGGGCATGTGCGGCGCCTGCCGGCTGACGATAGGCGGCAAGACCAAGTTTGTTTGCATCGACGGCCCCGAATTCAACGGCGACCTGGTAGACTGGGACGAGATGTTCAAGCGAATGGGCACCTTCAAACGAGCTGAAAAAGAGGAACTCGAACACTTCCGGCAGCATAATCCAGCCTCGGAAGACCGGCAGGACACTGCAGCAGCAGAAGGGCAAGCCGTTGCGCAGCAGGCAATTCCTATTGACGAAAGCATAGATGTACTCACCGACAGAGATGCCTCGTGGCGAGTGGAGCTTCGCAAGAGCATGAACCCCAAGGAGCGTAAGCTCATTGAGCGGGTACAGATGCCGGAACTCGACCCCGTTTACAGGGCCACAACCCGTACCGAAGAAGTGAACCAAGGACTCACACCCGAAATGGCCATGCGCGAAGCCAAACGTTGCCTGGACTGTGCCAAGCCCAGTTGTGTAGAGGGATGCCCTGTAAACATCAACATACCTTCGTTCATCAAGAACATAGAACGCGGCCAGTTCCTGGCTGCTGCCAAGGTTCTGAAAAGCACTTCGGCACTGCCAGCTGTGTGCGGTCGGGTTTGTCCGCAGGAGAAACAATGCGAGAGCCGGTGCATCCATCTAAAAATGAACGAGCCATCCGTGGCCATCGGCCACCTGGAACGCTTCGCTGCCGACTTTGAACGCGAGAGTGGACAGATGGCATTGCCCGAACTTGAGCCGGCTAATGGCATCAAGGTGGCCGTCATCGGTTCTGGCCCAGCAGGCCTCAGCTTTGCCGGCGACATGGTGAAACGGGGCTTCGAGGTCTACGTTTTCGAAGCGCTGCACGAGATAGGAGGCGTGTTGAAATACGGTATCCCGGAGTTCCGTCTGCCCAACCGCATTGTAGACGTAGAGGTGAACAACCTACGCAAGATGGGCGTACACTTCCAGACCGACTGCATTGTGGGCAAAACCATCTCGGTACAGCAGCTCGAGGCGCAGGGATTTAAGGGCATTTTCGTGGGTTCGGGAGCCGGACTGCCCAACTTCATGGGCATTAAGGGCGAGAACCTGATAAACATCATGTCGTCCAACGAGTACCTTACACGCGTGAACCTGATGGACGCTGCCAATCCCGAAACCGACACTCCGCTCAACATAGGCAAAAAAGTGATTGTGGTAGGAGGCGGCAACACCGCCATGGACTCATGCCGCACGGCCAAGCGACTGGGGGCAGAGGTTATGTTGGTGTACAGACGTTCGGAAGCCGAAATGCCCGCCCGTCTGGAAGAGGTGAAACATGCAAAGGAAGAAGGCATCCGGTTCATGACGCTGCACAATCCCAAGGAGTATCTCGCAGACGAGGAAGGATGTGTGAAAGCTGCTGTACTGGACATCATGGAACTGGGTGAACCGGATGCTTCGGGACGCCGCAGTCCTGTGGTTACGGGCAAAACCATTACGGTAGATTGTGACCAGGTAATCGTTGCGGTGGGTGTTTCGCCTAACCCGCTGGTACCCAAGAGCATCTCCGGACTGGAGCTTGGCAGAAAGAACACCATTGTGGTGAATGAGCAGATGCAAAGCTCACAGCCAACCATCTACGCCGGCGGCGACATCGTACGTGGTGGTGCAACGGTGATACTGGCCATGGGCGACGGCCGCCGGGCAGCCAACAATATGGCTCAACAGCTGCTGGCACAAGTGACGCCTGCATGATGAGACGCTATTAAAAACAAGAAAAATGAATGGTTTATATACAATTCTGCTGCTCATTTGCAGCAACATCTTCATGACACTGGCCTGGTATGGGCACCTGCGACTGCAACAGGCAGGCATCAGCAAGGACTGGCCACTGCTGGGTGTCATCGCTTTCTCGTGGGGAATAGCCTTTTTCGAATACTGCTGTCAGGTTCCGGCCAACCGGTTGGGCTTCAATGCAAACGGAGGACCTTTTACACTGGTACAACTCAAAGTCATACAGGAATGTATCAGCCTGGCCGTATTCGCCATGATAGCAAACATCATGTTCCAAGGACAGAACTTGCACTGGAATCACATTCTGGCTTTCTTCCTCATTATCTGTGCAGTGTATCTGGTTTTCATGAAATAACGAAGAAATGAAGAAATACTTGATAGCATTATTGGCACTTGCCTTGTTCGCCGTTCCAACTCCTGCCCAGAAGCGGAAAGGAAGGGGGAAAGTTGTGCAGAAGGAAGAGTCGCCGGGCGAAAGGATGTACAAGAGCATGCTGTCGGCTACGGCCAAGGTGATGTTCATTGACAGTGTTGTGGTTGACAAGGAGGATTTCCTCACCAAGGTGCCACTGAACAAGGAATCGGGCTACCTCATGGGCTACGAAGAATTCTTCCACAAGGACAACCAGCCCGGTGCATCGGTCTATCTCAACGAATTCAAGAACCAATGCTACTTCTCCACTACAGATACGGTAACTGGAGGAGACTTGTATGCCATGGATTTGCTGGGGAAAGAGTGGAGCTCGCCTAAGTTGATAGACGAACTTGGCGATGACCTGAAAAAGCAGAACTATCCATTCCTTTCGGCCGATGGCGTTACACTCTACTTCGCAGCACAGGGGAAAAACAGCATAGGCGGTTACGACATCTTCATTACACGGTTCGACAGCGAGACGGGCAAGTTCTACTCTGCCGAAAACTACGGCTTGCCTTTCAACTCAAAAGCCAATGACTACCTGATAGCCTACGACGACCTGGACACACTGGGCTGGCTTGTGAGCGACCGGAACCAGCCGGAAGACAAGGTGTGCATCTATACCTTTGTGCCTACTTACCCTCGGCAGAACTTCAACGGCGATGAGATTACGGACAAGGAACTGCAGAGCTATGCCAACATTGCAAGCATACGCGAGACCTGGCAGTTTGGAGACAGAGACAAAGCGATGGAGAGATTGCGCATGATGAAAGAGCGGGCACAGGCTGTAGAAGACCGTGAGGTTATTCGCTTTGTGGTCAATGACAATGTTACCTACAGGCATTTGGACGACTTCCGCTCTCCCACAAACAGGCAATCATACCTGGAGATGGCAGGCATCAAGGCCTCACTGGCTGACAAAGAACGCAAGCTCAACGGCCTGCGCGATGCCTATGCCGGCTCATCGGCTCGCGGTAAGGAGCAAATGCAGCAGGATATCATCCGTTTAGAGAGGGAAATCGAGCAGCAACGGCTTCAACTTCACGCGATGGAAAAGAAGATACGCAATGCAGAGAACATATTATTAACTCCATAAAATCAAACTGGATATGAAGAAGTTTGCAGAATCAGAACTGATAATCAACGAAGACGGAAGTGTTTTCCACCTTCATCTCAAGCCGGAACAGCTGGCCGACAAAGTTATTCTCGTTGGCGACCCGGGACGCGTGGCACTCGTTGCTTCGCACTTTGACAACAAGGAGTGTGAGGTTGCAAACCGCGAATTTCATGCTATCACCGGCACCTACAAGGGCAAGAGAATTACCGCATTGAGTACCGGTATCGGGTGTGATAACATCGACATCGTTGTCAATGAGCTTGACGCATTGGCCAACATCGACTTCCGGACCCGCACCACAAAAGAGGAACTACGCCAGCTTACCTTGGTTCGCATCGGCACTTGCGGCGGTCTGCAGCCCTATACGCCTACGGGAACTTTCGTTGCCAGCGCCAAGAGCATAGGCTTCGACGGGCTTCTCAACTTCTATGCCGGCCGCAACGAGGTATGCGATTTGAACTTTGAGAAAAAGTTTAAGGAACACATGTCGTGGAATCCGTTGCTGTGCCAGCCCTATGTCATCGACAACGATGCAGAACTGCTGGACAGAATAGCCAAGGATGACATGGTGAGAGGTGTGACCATTTCATGCGGCGGCTTCTTCGGTCCGCAGGGCCGAGAGCTTCGTATTCCGCTCGCCGACCCCATGCAGAACCAGAAAGTTGAGAGCTTTGAGTATAACGGCATGCGCATTACGAACTTCGAGATGGAAAGCTCGGCCCTCGCCGGTCTGGCCCGGCTGTTGGGGCATCATGCCCTGACTTGTTGCATGGTCATTGCAAACCGCGTGGCTCAGAAAGCTGAATCGAACTACAAAAACGATATTGACACGTTAATTCTTAAAGTGCTCGACAGAATTTAATGATAAATACCGACAACATCTGTGCTTTGGCGACACCCTCTGGTGGCGCCATTGGCATTGTTAGGGTTTCCGGTCCCGATGCCATTGGGATAACCAACAAGCTCTTCAGTAAGGACATCAGCCAGGCTAAAAGCTATTCGCTGCATTACGGGGTATTCAGTGATACCCGTCATAACCCCATCGACGAAGTGATGGTGAGTGTATTCAGAACACCGCACAGCTATACGGGCGAAGACGCCACCGAGATTAGTTTCCATGGTTCACCTTATGTGCTGCGCTTGGCGTTGCAGGCACTCATCGATGCCGGATGCCGTCAAGCTAAGCCGGGCGAGTACACGATGCGGGCATATCAGAATGGAAAGATGGACCTATCGCAGGCAGAGGCTGTTGCCGATTTGGTTTCTTCTACCAACCAGGCTACCCACAAGCTGGCACTCAGTCAGCTCAAGGGATATTTTTCCAACGAGCTTGCAACGCTGCGCGAACAGTTCCTCAAGATTACATCGCTGCTGGAACTGGAATTAGACTTCAGCGACCATGAGGAGCTGGAGTTTGCCAACAGGGACGAACTGCTGCAACTTGCCAGCACGATTGATGACCGCATCGTCTCCCTGGCCCATTCTTTCAAAATTGGCCAAGCAGTAAAGGCAGGCATTCCCGTGGCCATCATCGGCAGGACAAATGTCGGTAAATCCACCCTGCTCAACCGCCTTCTGCACGAGGACAAAGCCATCGTGAGCAACATCCACGGCACCACTCGAGACACCATCGAAGACACTACAGACATTCACGGCCTCACCTTTCGTTTCATCGACACAGCAGGCATCCGCCATACCGACGACCAGATAGAGCAGCTGGGCATCCGCCGCAGCTACCAAAAACTGCAGGAAGCGGCCATCGTGCTGTACATGACAGACGGCGAAACTGTAGACGATGCCTTCCGCGATATCGCCACATACTGCGAAGGAAAGAAAATCATTATCGTCCAGAATAAGATAGATCAGTCCAAAACACCTATCCGGAGCCAGGAATACGAAGTCCTCCAAATCAGCGCAAAGTTGGGTACCGGCATCAGTAACTTGGAAGAGTCGCTCTACAAAGCCGCAAACATACCCGCAATAACAGAGAACGAAGTCATCGTAACCAATGCCAGACACTACGAGGCACTCAAGTTAGCACACGCGAATCTCACCCGCGTAATTGCCGGCATTAACGCCAATCTCAGTGCCGACCTGCTATCAGAAGACCTCAAGGCCTGCCTCGACAACCTTGCCGACATAACCGGCAAAGGCCGCATCACCCCCCAAGAAACACTAAATAACATTTTCGCCCACTTCTGCGTCGGCAAATGAATGACCGTAACTCGCTGACATGCAAGATGTTACATCTCTCTTAAAAAAGAAAGTAGAAGCAATTTATCATCTTTCACATTACTGAATTTCAACACTTTACGTTTTTTATTTCAAGTTATTCGAGTCTATTTATTTTCTTTTTTCTACCGTATTTCTACCGTAAAAGTACGATTTATGTCTCTGAAGCCCAACAATAGCCGACAAAAGTGCGCAATTATTGTTAATAGATGGTAGATTTCTGTTAACAAACGTATAATATTCCAGTTTGCTTAAAACTTTATTGACCCAGTTCATACTCATTCTGCCACTTGTAGACCATATTTATTAACTGTCACACAAAAGTGACATCAATAATTATGAGTAATTACAAGCATTTCAAACATTACTACAATCCATACGATAGTTTGGATGTAGAGTGGCAGCATGTTGTATCCAAGAGCTATCTCACAATTGGTGAGATTGTTTGTCTTTCCGGGTACACTAAAAGCTACATTTGGAAAAGCCGAGCGCGTTTGACCCCCGAGGGCAAAGCGACGTTGCCCCCTGAAAACTTTTTTATTTTGCCCCCTCTAAAGTCCTGACTGGCGGGGTCATTTTTATTTTGCCCTGTTTACTTCTTAGCCTTCATCTTGCGGATGCTTTCGCCGAAGAGTTCGATGCGGTGTGATGAGTGTACGATCCTGTCAAGCACGGCATCGGCGACAGCCTGGTCACCGATGGCATCATACCAGTTTTCCACAGGGAGTTGAGAGGCCATGACGATTGACTTCCTGTCATGGCGGTCTTCGATGATTTCCAAAAGGATGGGGCGCTCCTTGGCGTCCAGCGGTACGAGG
>NZ_FOHY01000019.1:0-63200 GCF_900111525.1 Prevotella sp. kh1p2 | reverse complement strand
CGGGACCATACTCCGTTTGGAGCAGCTTGTGCATCTTGCCATTACGACGATTACCGCTTACCGGATTGGTTGCCTCAAGGTGACTCTCCAGCTCACCCTCCATGGCAGCGTTAAGGAAGTCCTCTAATACTTGATGGAATGCACCATCCTTGCCAAACAGGGGCTTGCCGGACTTGAACTGATCTTTCGCTACAGCAAGCATCTTTGTGTACTCTTCTTGTGTCATTGTACTAATCTTTATGCTCTATAAACAGAGCAATGATAAATCTTATTGTCTTAGTCTTTGACACAGTTCAGATGACAGCCTCTGCGACACCTGTCGAAAGTTCACGAAGCACCCGTTCGGCACTCCAACCTGGCTTTGCCATGAAGCCTAAAGCGTGCCTTTAAATCGTATTCTGACTAAAAACAACATAGCCCGACAGTAAAATCCCAACAAAAAAACAAGCCTAAAGACTTTCGTCCTCAGGCTTGCTTGGTTGTTGTTTCGTCTTGGGCAGGTGCTTCTTTTTGCGAAGCCATGCCGCTTTCTTCTTTTCGTACTCTTCTCTGTGGCTTTCCAGAAAATTGTCTGCCATTGCCTATTTGAATTTGGAATAGATAACGCTTATCGTGATGGGAGCGTATGGGTTCTGCGAACCTCCTACGAGTTTAGTACTTGTAAGCGACATGTCGTGAACAATGCGCTGTATGACCGTGAGGCCGGTAGAGCTGTCTTGTACCTGCGTTGTGTTGACAGGTATCAGCACGACCTTGTTCCAATTCTCCGTTCCTCTGTTCTTGTCCATTGCCGTTATCATTCCTGCTATATTGCCGAAGGTGTAGGTATTGGTCTTGGAATCGTAGGAGGCAACAAACGAAGTCTTTGAGTCGGGAATCTTGCCTTGCTCGAAGAAGCTGTTTGTTTCGGCTGCAGGAATCATGAGCAACTGCTTGGGAATGCCCAGGGCATACTTGCTTGTCGTTGTATTATTGATGCGTGTGAAGACTACTTTGGCGGTGTTGATGTTCTCGTTGTCGTGACCCTGCATGATTTCATCTACGGGTAAGGTGGCTTCGGTGAAGATACCGGCCGGGGTTTTCAGGTACGTGCAGCTGTTGTCGGCTACCAGCCTGCCTATCGTATTGGCGTCATTGGTTATGTTGGTAGTCTGCAACACCTCTTCTGTTCCGGGGAACGAGGCAGAGCCCCGGTACACCTTGTCAAGGCTGTCCTTTGTGTTGAAGCGGTAGTACACGTTGATTTGGCTCTTGGAAACATAGGCCATTGAGCCCAGTCCGCTGGTGTTCTTGAAGTAGAAACCGGGCACTACGTTATGGATAAAGCTATAAGAATTCTTGAAGTAGTTAGGGTTCTCATAATACTTTCGCATGATGTAAGTGCCGTAGTTGTTATAAGTCGTTCCGTCCTTATCGGTGTACGGCTTGTCCAGGTTAATCTTGATGTAGTTCATATACCCTGCCTGAGAGCGTTCACTCTCGGATACATTGCCGTCGTAGAGTGTATAGACCTTGGTCTGCTGGAGTCCGTTTGTGCGGATAAGGCCCTCTGCCATCGGGTCGAAGTCGGAGTAATAGTTCGTTCCTTCTTCCATCGGGCGAGCCATCTCGTAAGCTGTCATCGCCATGGCGCGCAGAGAATCGCCGTAATAATGGTCGAAGAACAATATCATATTGCAGGAGTCGGCCACCACCTGGTTGCTTTCCTTGCCAATGATGTTATCTTTCGGAGGGAAAATGGTAAAGCCGGGAATGGCTTCGTCAACGAGTGTGTTGAACTGAATCATGCCGTCGCCTGTAATGTAAGCATTGGTTTCCGGGTCACGTATCTTGCCTAGATAGGCCGTGGTGTTCTTTGAGAGAACGGAGCCGGCTTTGACAGAGCGTGTGGAAACGAAGAATGTATCCGTGCTGATGGCAAGGTTATCGGTGATTTCTGACATGGAATTGCCGATGGTATCAGTCGTATCATCGCAGGCGGTGAACGCAAGTGCGGCAACGGCCAGACAAGTTAAAGACTTAATTTTCATAAGAATAATCTATTCAACAGATGATTTCAAGTTTACAGGTCTTCATAGAATGTTTTGTAAGCCTCTGCATACTCTTCGCCCGGATAATCCAACACAGGCAGCTGCTTGCCCTTGGCGTAATCCAGCAAGTCGGCATTTACCTCGGCTCCTGCTTCAACAACACCGTCTGAGTAGTCAATGGCAAACTTGCCTAATTCCATGAAATCGAATTTATCTTTATAGGGTTTCAGCATCCCGGGCTTTGCATCGCGGAATTCAAGGCATTGCTTGAAGTTGTCGCCTAAATTCGTTTTGAGCTGGTTATGGAACAGAGAAGTAACAACCTTGCAGTTCGTAAACGACGGCTCATCATGATAGGCAGTCTTAATGTAGAATGGCACAACAGCTCCCATCCAGCCCTGGCAGTGAATTACGTCTGGCGTCCACCTCAGTTTCTTGACGGTTTCAAGCACGCCGCGGGCAAAGAATATGGCTCTTTCTCCATTGTCCGTGTACTCCGTACCGGTCTCGTCGGCCGTCATGGCGGCACGCTTCATGAAGTAATCATCGTTGTCTATGAAATACACCTGGATGTGAGAAGTGGGAATGGAGGCCACTTTGATAATCAGCGGATGGTCCGTATCGTCGATGATAAGATTCATCCCGGAGAGGCGAATCACTTCGTGAAGCTGTCCCCTGCGCTCGTTTATATTACCCCATTTGGGCATGAAAGTACGGATTTCGAAGCCGTTCTCCTGCGCCTTTTGCGGAAGTTCCCGTCCCATAATTGACATTTCAGAGTCAGGTACGTAGGGGGCTATCTCCTGGTTGATGAACAATATTTTCTTGGCCATTCGTAATTATTTGGTTTGTATAGTCTGCAAAGGTACATAAAAAAAATGAATTTGTGTCCTAATTTCTTCCAAATCAAACAAAAGCAAACATTAATTCATTTATTTTAAAAGTTACTTTGGGCTTTGGATGGCATATTGTTTCGATTATGAAAAAAGGAGACCAGCATTGCTGCGGCCTCCTTTTCTGCATGTTACTGATGCGTTGTATATCATTCGATAACAACCAGTGCGTCTTCTTCCATTACGGCCTGGCCCTGCTTCACGCAGATGGCTGTAACCTTGCCGTCCTTCTCTGCCTCAATGTTGTTGGCCATCTTCATGGCTTCCAGCACCACAAGCGTGTCGCCGGCTTTCACATCCTGGCCCACTTCTACGTTGATGGCAGTGATTGTACCCGGCAGGGGAGCCTTGACGGCGTTGGCAGTGTTCACGTTGGCAGCAGGTGTTGCTTCTTCCGTTGGCGTATCAGCGGCAGGCTTGCCGAGCACAACCTTCTCCTTTGCAGCTTCAGTCTCTTGCTCCATCTGCACCTTGTAGTTCTCGCCGTTCACGGTTACATCGGCTACGTTGTTATCGTCTATTTCTCCGATGGCTACCTTATATTCTTTGCCATCAATAGTATATTTGAATTCTTTCATGAATTTTCAAGTTACTGTTATCTTGTTTTCTTCTTTATTACGGCTTAGGTGTTACACCTAAGAACTTAGCATTCCAAAGGCTGTCACGCCGGCGAATGGTGATTATTCCCGGTTCCTTGTCGTGCACGTTGTTGCCTTGAAACTCGAACAACGCCATTGCGATGGCTGCATATACATTCTTGTCCATATTCAATTGTTGATGATGAAGGTTACAAGTTACATTGGCATGCAGCCATGTTTTTTGGCCGGAAGCGTCTGCTTCTTGGTTGCAAGCTGGGCGAGTCCGCGACAAATGCGGAAGCGAGTGTTGCGTGGCTCGATTACATCGTCAATATAGCCGAACTGTGCAGCTTGATACGGATTGGCGAAAGT
Source organism: Prevotella sp. kh1p2 (assembly GCF_900111525.1). Lineage (NCBI taxonomy): Bacteria > Pseudomonadati > Bacteroidota > Bacteroidia > Bacteroidales > Prevotellaceae > Prevotella > Prevotella sp. kh1p2. Next base: position 59,327 of record NZ_FOHY01000019.1, on the reverse strand, counting down.
TTCGGTGTATTCGTCCTCCTTCTCTGCCAGGAAAGCGTTGACGTCGCCGCCTTCTTCCTTTACTTGCTTGGCATCGCGGGCACAGAGCACTGCTACGGCGCCGCTGGCACCCATAACGGCAATCTCCGATGAGGGCCATGCAAAATTCAAGTCGGCCCGCAATTGCTTGCAGCCCATAACGATGTGAGAGCCGCCATAGCTCTTGCGCAGCGTGATGGTAATCTTTGGAACGGTGGCCTCGCCGTAAGCATAGAGCAGCTGGGCGCCATGCAGGATAACGGCATTGTACTCCTGACCCGTTCCGGGAAGGAAACCGGGAACGTCGACCAGCGACACGATGGGGATGTTGAAGGCATCGCAGAAGCGCACGAAGCGTGCTCCCTTGCGCGACGCGTTCACATCCAGCACGCCTGCATAGGCCGAAGGCTGGTTGGCCACGATACCTACGCTCTGTCCGTTGAAGCGGGCGAAGCCTGTAATGATGTTCTTGGCAAACTTGGGCTGAACCTCAAAGAACTCACCGTTGTCGGTTACTGCCGTAATGACCTTGTACATGTCGTAAGCCTGGTTGGGGTCTTCGGGGATGATTTCGTTCAGCAAGTCCTCCTTACGGTCTATGGGGTCGTTGCACTCGGTGCGCGGAGCTTCTTCCATGTTGTTGGAAGGAATGTAAGACAACAGCTTCTTGATAAGTGCCATGCAGTCCTCTTCGGTCTTGGCCGTAAAGGTCGTTACGCCGCTCTTGCTGGCGTGCACGCTGGCACCGCCCAGATGTTCGGCGTCTATATCCTCGCCCGTCACGGTCTTTACAACCTTGGGGCCGGTGAGGAACATGTACGAAGTGCCCTCGGTCATGACGATGAAGTCGGTCAGGGCAGGGGAGTAAACAGCGCCGCCGGCACAAGGACCCATGATGGCCGAAATCTGCGGAATGACGCCCGAGGCAAGGATATTGCGCTCAAAGATTTCACCGTAGCCGGCCAGAGCCGATATGCCTTCCTGGATGCGGGCGCCTCCAGAGTCGTTCATGCAGATAACAGGAGCGCCCATGGTCATGGCCATGTCCATAATCTTGCATATCTTTTGAGCCATCGTTTCGGAGAGAGAGCCGCCGTTGACGGTGAAGTCCTGTGCGTAGACATATACCAGGCGGCCGTCGATGGTTGCACTGCCGGCTACCACGCCGTCGCCCAAGTACTGCTTCTTCTCCATGCCGAAGTTGTGGCAACGGTGGAGCTTGAACATGTCATACTCTTCGAATGAACCCTCGTCTACTAACATTTCGATGCGTTCGCGGGCCGTGTATTTTCCACGTTCGTGCTGTTTGTCAATGGCTTTTTGACCACCTCCGAGGCGTGCCTGTTCGCGTTTTGCAATCAGCTCTTTAATTTTCTCAACTTGTTTACTCATAATATAATACTATTTTCGTTCCGAATTAAACGGTGCAAATGTACGAATAAAAAACGAGAAACAGGAATTGGGGAATAAAAATAATGTAAAAACGGCACACTTGCAATAGGATTGTGCAATGGCACTTGCAATAAGGCAGAACGTAACCTGTGGCTGGCAGCCGTTTGAGCAGGCTGGGCTCTGTTTCCGTTCAGCCTCGAAACAGAGGCTTGAAGCTATGCTTCGCGAACTTTCGACAAGTGTCGCACGATCGTTTGACAAGTGTCGCACATGAATTTGACACTTGTCGAAAGTTCATGTCCGCATCATCCGGCACCCGGAAAAGATGGTTTCAAGGTCAGAATTCCAGCTGAACGCGGGCGTTGAACAGGCGGCCCGTCAGATAGTTGGGCACGGCATACTGCTGGCTGGTTACATCGGTAATCCAGTAATAGCTGTTCACGTTGTTAACGCCCAACAGGTTGAGACAGTCTACACCCAGCCATATATTCCTGAAGATGCTGCCCGAATGGCGGTCTTCATTGTTCAGCAAGCGGTAGCTCATGCCAATGTCGGCACGCTTGTAGGCCGGCGCACGGAAGCTGTTACGCTCCAGTTCGCGGTGCGGAGCCGAGAAGGGAAGACCGTCGGCGAAAGCCAGTCGCAGCGACATCTTCCACCTTGTGGTACCGGGAAAGTAATCGGTGAAGAAGAGGTTCACGCTGTAACGCTGGTCGGTTGGCAGCGGGATGCTCCTGCCGTTGAGCCGCATGCGGGTGTTCATCCATGAAAACGACAGCCACGAATCGGCTCCGGGCACAAACTCTCCGTACAGTTTCATGTCCACACCTACGGCGTGTCCGCTGCTCTTATTGTCGCCGTAATAGATTGTCTTGACATTGTTCACGGAGTAGGGTATCAGGTTCTGCAGCGCCTTGTAATAGGCCTCGGCCGTAAACTTGAACGGCCTGCCGAGCATGCTGAACCGGTAGTCGACGCCCGCAATGAAGTGGATGGAGCGCTGACTGCGTATTTTCCGGTTCAGCCGGGCCGTAGTCACGCCGTTGGCTGTAGTGGTATCACGCAGCTCCTTGAAGAAAGGAGCCTGGTAATACAGTCCCGTTGCCAAGCGGAAAGTTAGGTTCTGGTTGAAAGAGGGGATAATGCCTATGGCGAGACGGGGCGAGACGATGCTCTCTCCATTGAAATTCCAGTGCGAAAACCTGACGCCGTAGTTGAGCGTGTAGAGCGTGGGCAGGGAGTCTGGTCCCGATGTAAAGCGCCACGTGTCCTGCAAGTAGGCCTCCATGCGGTTGGCGTCGAGCGTGTTGCGGGCACGCAGGGAGTATATCATGTAGAGGTCTTTGCCCGTGTGCGGAATGTTGTATCCGGCCGAGTCTCGCATCTCGTATTCGGTCGAGTTCTCCTCTATGTGTTCACGTTTGTAGGTAAAGGCACCTTCAAAGGCATGCTTGCGCGTCTTGTGCTGCAGCATGAGCTTGACGCTTTCTACATGGGCCTTGAGGTAGTTCCGGGCGTGTTCAAAGTACGTGCCCACGCCCAGATTCTCGCTGGTCTCGGTCTGCGTAAGCCAGTATTGTCCCTGGATGTCGTATTTCTCCTGTTCCTTTGTAGAGAAAGCAGAACCCAAAAGGGTTACTGATGTGAGCGGCGAGAAGTTGAACTTGAAGCTCAGCGTGCCGAAATAGGTTCTGAAGAGGTCTTTTTCCTGTCCGTCGAAATAGACGCGGAAGTCTTTTACGTCATTCAAGGTGCCGAATGATGTCTCCCTGTCCTTTGGTTGGAAGTTGAAGTGATTGTCGGAAACATTGCCTATAAAGTCTATCTGCCACCGCTTGTTGGGTGTATAGCTAAGGTATGTCTGGTAGTCCAGGAAATTGGGATTGTACTCTCCGTTGGTTTCCAAAGAGCCTAACAGGTACTTGGTGGTTTTATATCTGATGCCGTTAATCCAGGAGAATTTCTTGTTGGCAAGCCCCACGTAAGCGCTTGCACCCAACAGAGATGCGGCCACCTTGGCCTCAAACCGCTCCGGCCGTTTGTACAGAATGTCGAGTGCCGACGACATCTTGTCGCCGTACTTGGCTTCAAATCCGCCTGTCGAGAAGCCGATACGCTCAACCATGTCGGGGTTGATGACCGAGAGCCCTTCCTGCTGTCCGGACCTTACCAGGAAAGGTCGGTAAACCTCTACGCCGTTGATGTAGACGCTGTTTTCATCGAAAGAGCCACCGCGCACGTTGTACTGCGAGGTCAACTCGCTGTGAGTAGAAACGCCGGCCTGGCTCTGGATGAGCTCCTCTACGCCGTTGCCCGAAACGGTAGGAGCCAGGGTAAGGTCCTCCTTGTTCAGTTCCTGCGTTTGTCCCGACTGTATGCGCTGGCCCTTTACCTGCACTTCGTTCAGGGTGGTGCTTTCGTCATAAAGAACTACTTGCAGCGTCTGCTTGCCCTTGGGACGGCGCAGGACGCGGGTTTTGGTGCGGTATCCTATCATCGAAAACTTGATGACAACGGAGTCGGCACTGTGAAGTTGCATGCTGAATTCGCCTTTCAACGACGTCATGGTGGCCTTGCCCTGTGCCAGACACGATACGGTAGCCAGCTCTACGGGGTTCATCTTGTCGTCGGTAACGCGCCCCTGCAGGGTGAAAGACTGGGCGTTGCCCCGTAAAACGGCCGCGGCAAGCAGTATATAGAAAAGGAATAATTTCTGTTTCATATACAATCAAACGCATATTTGCCGTTATTATTGTATGAAGTATGTACTGGCAATAGATAGTTTCAAGGGGTGCATCAGCTCTGCCGAAGCGGCTGAAGCTGCCGCACGTGGCATATCGGTGGCCGACAGGCATGCGGAAGTGGTGAAGCTGACAGTCTCTGACGGCGGCGAAGGCATGTTGCAGGCTTTCTCGCAGGCACTGCAGGCGGAGACGGTACAATGTTGTGTGCACGACCCCATGATGAGACGGATAACCGCCAACTATGCCGTCAAGGACAAAACGGCCATCATAGAGGTTGCCGAGGCATGCGGACTGTCGCTGATAGAGCCTGAAAACCGCAATCCGCTTGTTGCTACAAGCTATGGTGTGGGTGAGCTGGTGGCCGATGCCATGACACGGAGCTGCACGCATCTCATCATCGGATTGGGCGGCAGTGGCACCAGCGATTGCGGCATCGGGATGCTAAAAGGGATGATGGATGCTGCACAGAGGCTGGCCGGCAAGCCTTTATCGACTTGGGAAGAGGGTTGGCGATACTTGATGAAAGAGCCTGTAAACATCGTATTGGCATCGGATGTTGACAATCCTTTGACTGGTCCTCAAGGTGCTGCAACTGTCTTTGGACCTCAGAAAGGTGCTACGGAGGAAATGATACCGATATTGGACAGGAGAGCAAAGACGTTTGCAGAAATGTCGAAAAAGCACTTTGGGTACGACCGCTCGTGCTTGCCAGGCGCCGGAGCAGCTGGTGGACTGGGCTATGGCTTTATGCAATACATGGATGCCAAGATGCAATCGGGCGCGGAGTTGCTGCTGGATTGGTTGGGATTTGATGCGTTGATTAAGGATGCCGACGCCGTCATTACCGGCGAAGGCAGTTCGGACAGACAGACATTGATGGGCAAACTTCCCGTTGTTATACTTCGTCACGCACAGAAAGCGGGTGTTCCGTGTTGGTTGATAGCCGGCAGGATAACAAGCAGAGATGAACTACTGGATGCCGGATTTGCAAAAGTGAGCTGTATAAACCCAGAAAGCATTTCATTGGCAGAAGCCCTCAAGCCTGCAACTGCTAAGCAAAACATCTGCCTGACTATTCAGAATACCACCACGAGAGCAACTTGTTAATCCACGGAATAGAGAAGCGGAACCATCTGTATTTGGCAACCGGCTTGCCTCCAAAGCTGAGAATAAATTCGCGGAAAGGATTTTTCTTGAACGGTAAGCCTACATCCAGGAAAAAAATGTGGGCATAGTTGTGCTGGTGGGCATAAGTAATGGCTTGCCAAACGGTCATCATGTTGGGATGCAAAGCAGGAAAGCTCTTTCGCTTTGAGGCCAGATACCAAAGATAGGCATTGCCTTCACTGTAAACGCAAGCACAGCCTCCGATAATCTTGTTCTTGTATTCGGTGATGAAGATCTTGGCATTATTGCTTTCGTCCAGTTCGTTGAATTGATCCTCGGGAGGGATAAAACGGCGGGGTTTCATCCGGTAGAAGCCGTTCAGGAGTTTGTAAAAGGCATGCACTTCATCCTTGTCTTTCACCTCTCGGGTCACTACACCGGCATCGTACGACTTCTGAATGCGCTGCCGCATCTTGTCAGTTATACGCTCTTCGGGAGTCTTTGAATGAAGTGAATTGTGTATCTCCTGCCAATGAACTGGAAAATAGCCGTAGCTTCTGAACAGCCTATAGCCGAACATCTTCTGTGAGATATCGCTGAATTCGGTGTATAGGCAAAGCCGTCGCTTAAACTTCCGGGTGACGGTTTTTAGCATCAAGCCAAAGATTTCTTCCTTGTCGGCCTCGTCTTCGTATTCCCCTTCTCCGTAGATGCGGCCGTGTGTGTATAAATAGGGAGGCAACCACGAGCCACGGGTACGGATAGTGGCCAGCATGTGGGCAACAACCTGGCCGCTTTCATCTTCGGCAACAGCCATGAATGGCTTAATACCAGGGGTCTTTTCTGAAATATAAAAGAGCTCTGTACTGTGGAAGAAGTTGTTGCAGTGCATTTCAGGCAACTCTTCACTGTGGGTTAATATCCTGACAGTGACATTTTTCATTGTTGCAAAAATACTAAAAAAAAGATTATAGTAGGCTGTGAGTAGCGTTTTTTTTATTATTTTTGCAAAAAACGAAAGCAAGCGTATCAGAAACCGTTTGATAGACATTGACTATGATAGATTACGATTTAACAAAGATAAAGGCTGTCATCTTTGATTTGGATGGAGTGCTTTCGGGCTCTACCATTTTAATGAATGATGACGGTGAGCCCATCAGAACAATGAATATAAAGGATGGATATGCCATCCAGTTGGCTGTTAAGCAAGGCCTACATATTGCCATCATAACAGGCGGACACTCGGAAGCAATCTACAAACGCTATCATTATCTGGGCGTGGAGGACATCTATCTGCATTGTGCTGTTAAGATAAAAACCTACGAGGAGTTCCTTGCAAAGTACAACTTGGAGCATGAGAACGTGATCTATGTGGGTGATGACATTCCCGACTATGAAGTAATGAAACTTTGCGGATGCCCCTGTTGTCCCGCTGACGCATGCCCCGAGATAAAGGAAACAGCAATTTACATCAGTCAAAGCAAAGGCGGCATGGGAGTTGGACGCGACATAGTAGAACAAGTCTTGAAAGCTCAGGGCAAATGGCTCGCTGATGCCAAGGCGTTTGGTTGGTAAGAAATGAACACATACAAGATAATTTTAGCGTCAAACTCTCCACGCAGAAAAGAGTTGTTGGCTGGCCTCGGCATTCCTTTTGAGATAAAACTCATTCCCGGAATTGAGGAAGGTTACCCTGCAGACTTGCCCATTCATGAGATTCCTCAATACATATCGGCAGAAAAAGCTGCAGCTTACAGCATCGCAGAAGATGAATTACTCATCACTGCCGACACGGTAGTTGTACTCGGAGAACATATTTTGGGAAAGCCCGCCGATGCAGAAGAAGCCAAGAAAATGCTACGAGAACTGAGCGGAAAAACACATCTGGTAATCACGGGTGTTTGCCTGACGACCTGCCGGAAGCAGCGGAAATTCTCCGTGAGTACCAAAGTCACCTTCAAGAACTTAACCGAGGAGGAAATTGATTTTTATGTTTCCCGCTACCAGCCATTTGATAAAGCCGGTGCTTATGGCATCCAGGAATGGATTGGCTATATTGGGGTTACTGGCCTCGAAGGCAGCTATTTCAACGTGATGGGCTTGCCGGTACAGCGCATTTACGATGAGCTAAGTTCCGAATTTGGTGTTGTTTGCTATGAGTAATCCGTCTGCTAAGTTAACAAATAGCCTGATACGGAAGTTCCGAAGGTTAAGACATCAGCCGCAACAGGTAGCTTTGGCTTTATCTGGCGGCGGGGCCCGGGGCTTTGCACACATAGGTGCTATAGAGGTGCTGTTGGAGCGCGGGTACAATATAACATCCATAGCAGGCACTTCGATGGGGGCTCTGGTCGGCGGACTTTATGCAGCGGGACGCTTTCCAGAACTCAAGTCACTCGTCATGGGGCTTGACAAGAAGCAGGTGCTGCAGATTATGGACATCTCTTTAGGGCTCGACCATATTGCAAGCGGACAGAAACTTATGTCCATTTTGGATGATTTGATAGGCAATGAACGCATAGAAGAATTGCCCGTCAAGTTCTGTTGCAGCGCTTCGGATGTGGTTAGCGGACAAGAGGCTGTTTTCCGCAATGGTTCTTTGAAACAGGCGATACGTGCCTCGATATCAATACCTTGTTTCTTCAAGCCTGTCAGTTCCGATGGTCATATCTATGTAGATGGAAGTGTCCACAACACCTTGCCGCTTGACAGAGTGGAGCGGAAGAAAGGTGATTTGCTGGTTGCAGTAAACGCGAGTGCGCCGGATGACGAACCTTACCAAACCTATCTGAAACGGGCTGAGCCCCGAACGGAAGCCGAGAAATCTATCAGGCAACGGCTCCCTTTCCTGAAAATAGAGTTCTCTGAGAATTATCTGAACATGGCGTTGCGTGTTGCCCGCCTTTCTGTTCAGAACAATACGCTTATGGCTTTGCGCCTTACACCTCCCGACATCTATGCAGCATTACCCATGAACCGATTTAGTATCTTCGATTTTGATAAGGCCGAAGAGATTATCGGATACGGAAGGGATGAAATGAACCGACGGTTAGACGATTACGAAACATGAAATAAGCTGATTGCCTTTCATGTTTTCAGAAAAAGCGTTATATTTGTCAGCAAAACAGAACAAACAAGATAATACATATAGTATGGAAAAGAATATCGCCTTGATAACCGGTATTACCGGACAGGACGGCAGCTATCTGGCCGAGTTCCTTATCAGCAAAGGCTACGAGGTTCACGGTCTGTTGCGCCGCAGCTCTTCTTTCAACACCGGGCGTATAGAGCATTTGTACCTCGATGAATGGGTACGGGATATGAAGAAGCAGCGTTTGGTGAACCTCCATTGGGCTGACATGACCGATTCCTCGTCACTTATCAGAATCATAGGCGAGGTTAAGCCTACCGAAATCTATAATCTGGCAGCCCAGAGTCATGTAAAGGTCAGCTTCGATGTTCCCGAATACACTGCTGATACCGATGCTGTTGGCGTGTTGCGACTACTCGAGGCCGTCCGCATTTGCGGCCTCGAACATTCCTGCCGCATCTATCAGGCCAGCACGTCAGAGCTCTTTGGCAAGGTGCAAGAAGTTCCGCAGCGTGAAACCACGCCGTTTTATCCCCGCAGTCCTTATGCCGTCGCCAAGCTCTATGGCTTCTGGATTATGAAGAATTATCGTGAGAGCTATGGCATGTATTGCTGCAACGGCATCCTGTTCAACCATGAGAGCGAGCGCAGAGGTGAGAACTTCGTGACACGAAAGATAACCTTGGCTGCCTGCCGTATTGCCCAGGGGTATCAGGACAAGCTCTATTTGGGCAACCTGAATTCGCTGCGTGACTGGGGCTATGCCAAAGACTATGTGGAGTGTATGTGGCTCATCTTGCAGCAGTCCAAGCCCGACGACTTCGTGATTGCCACCGGCGAATATCATACCGTGCGCGATTTCTGCACACTGGCTTTCCGCCATGTGGGCATTGAAATAGAATGGCAGGGCAAGGGCATTGATGAAAAAGGTGTCGACAAGGCTACGGGCAAAACGCTCATCGAGGTCGATGCAAAATACTTCAGGCCTGCCGAGGTTGACCAACTTCTCGGCGATCCGACCAAAGCAAAGACTGTTCTCGGCTGGAACCCACGCAAGACATCCTTCGAGCAGCTTGTTAAAATCATGATAGACCACGACATGAAGTTTGTCCGCAAACTCTATCTGAAGGCACAGATGCCGGAATAATACGCGGGAGGAACTAATCAATGTTGGATACAAACAGTAAAATCTATATAGCCGGACATCGCGGTCTGGTGGGTTCTGCCATTTGGAAAAACCTGCAATCGCGTGGCTACAACAATCTTGTTGGGCGCACTCACGGCGAACTTGACCTGACCAATCAGGCTGCAGTCAAGGCTTTCTTTGACCGGGAACGCCCGGATGCCGTTGTACTGGCTGCCGCTTTCGTGGGCGGTATCATGGCAAACTCCCTTTACCGGGCCGACTTCATCATGCAGAACATGCAGATGCAATGCAACGTGATAGCCAATGCTTACACCCACGGAGTGAAGAAACTCCTTTTTCTTGGGTCCACTTGCATCTATCCCAAGGATGCAGCGCAGCCCATGCGCGAGGACGCTCTGCTTACCGCACCCTTGGAGTACACCAACGAAGAGTACGCCATAGCCAAGATTGCCGGGCTGAAGATGTGCGAAAGCTACAACCTACAGTATGGCACCAATTACGTAGCGGTAATGCCGACCAACCTGTACGGCCCAAACGACAACTTCCATTTGGAGAACAGCCACGTTATGCCAGCCATGATGCGCAAGATATATCTCTCCAAACTTATTCATGATGAAGACTGGAATGCCATACGGGCAGACATGGACAAGCGCCCCATTAACCCTACCGACAAGCTGCGCGCACTCATCGGCGAGGGAAATGTGGATGGCAGAAACACCCAAGAACGCATCCTGGAAGCCCTGCGGTTTTACGGCATTGAGGATAATAAGGTGACGTTGTGGGGTACAGGGAAGCCGCTGCGCGAATTTCTCTGGAGCGAGGATATGGCCGATGCCAGCGTACATATACTGCTGAATGTGGATTTCAAGGATATCATCGGGATAGAGAAATATTCCTCTGTGTTCTATGGGGCCGGTACCAGTGGTGAGGTAAACCGCAACAACAGCGAGGGGCGTGGTGGAGCCATACCCGCTTTGGGTGAGATTCGCAACTGCCACATCAACATCGGGACAGGCAAGGAAATCAGCATACGGGCACTCTGCGAGCTGATTGTCAGGACGGTAGGATTTACCGGTCAGGTGCTGTTCGATGCCTCAAAACCAGACGGAACACCCCGTAAACTGGTAGATGTAAGCAAGCTGCACGCCATGGGATGGGCGCACCATGTGGAGATAGAAGAGGGCGTCGGCAAGCTGTATAAATGGTATCGGGACAGTTTGACGAATGTCTAAGACGCACTGATACCGAAAAGGCCGGAACCTGAAGCTCCGGCCTTTCCGCTTATTTGTCCGCGAGAAACATCTCGGCCCGCTGCAAGTCGTCAGGTGTGTCTATGCCAACCGTTTCAACATCCGTTAGCCCTACCTTTATTCTGTAGCCGTTCTGTAGCCATCGCAACTGCTCAAGGCTCTCCGCAAGTTCTAACGACGACTGCGGCAAACGCGTTATATCTTTCAGTACATCAGTACGGTACGCATAAATACCCAAGTGTTTCAGAAATGGATATTTACCCATCCATTCTTGTTTGTCCACACCTCTCACATAGGGGATAATGCTACGCGAAAAGTACATGGCATAGCCCCGGTTGTCTACTACTATCTTAGGAGAATTGGGATTCTCTACAGCTTCCATGTCCGTAAACGGCTTGCCGAGGGTAGCAATCTGTGTTTCGGGCGAATCGAAACATCGACATACCGTTTCTATCTGACTTTGCCGGATAAACGGCTCGTCGCCCTGAATGTTTACCACCACATCAAAGTTGCCGCCTATTTGCTCCATAGCTTCCTCTATGCGGTCCGTACCGCTCTTGTGGTCGCTGCGGGTCATTACGGCCTTACCGCCAAAAGAGGTCACGGTGTCATGGATGCGGGCGTCGTCGGTAGCCACATAGACGTCGTCGAGTACGGCCGACACTTGTCTGTAAACTCTCTGAATAACGGGCATGCTGCCTAACATCGCCAGCGGTTTACCCGGAAAACGGGACGAAGCGTAGCGTGCCGGAATGATTGCGATAAATTTCATAGTCCTTTCTTTTAGTTCCTGCAAATGTAGGCAAAAATAATGAATAACAATCTCCTGTGTTGCTAAAAAGCATCTCATGCACCACTTTTCAAGGGTTTGGAGGCATCATTCAGGAACTTTTGACAAGTGTCGCACAATCGTGCGACAAGTGTCACACATGAATTCGACACTTGTCAAAAGTTCGCAGAAGTATCTTTCAAGAACTCAATCGCCATCTTTCGGGAGGGGTGCTTATGGCAGGTACTGTCGTTACTGTTGGCAAATGGTAATCGTTGTCTTTAGATGGGCGCTGTGTGCCCATGAATACGCGATACTGGCTCCGCGAGCAGGAATAAAGATACTAAAATTTACTAATACGCTTTGGAATCTCGAATTAATTTCTTACTTTTGGACTGGAAAACTATGGATTGTGCACCTTGTCCATGCAAAGGCGCCGTAATCATTTAATTTGTACATTGTGAAAAATAAGATATTAGCTTTACTTCTCCTGGCAATGCCTATCCAGGCTTCTGCCCAAAAGATAACACTCGGCTCCTGCACAATATCAGAAGGCGTCGGTGAAACCAAAGTTACCGGACAGTATCAGGGCGAAATGAGCGCCGGCAAGCCCCAAGGCAAGGGCAAGGTTGTTTACAGCAACGGCAACATTTACGAAGGTGAGTTTGTCAAGGGGCGCCGTCAGGGCTATGGCGTCTATACGTTTGCCGACGGCGAGAAGTACGAAGGACAGTGGTTTCAGAACCAGCAGCACGGCAAGGGAACTTATTATTTCTCGAACAACAACAAGTATGTAGGCCTCTGGTTCAGAGACTTTCAACAAGGACAGGGCACCATGTACTATTATAACGGCGACAAGTACGAGGGCAACTGGGTCGAAGACAAGCGCCAAGGCAAAGGTCGATACACCTTCTCCAATGGAGCTTACTACAACGGAAACTGGGAGAACGACCAGAAAAGCGGCCGGGGGTTCTACGATTGGGGCGATGGTTCCACCTACGATGGGCTGTGGGCCAACAACATGCGTTCGGGTCGAGGAACCTACAAGTATTCAGACGGCGACATCTACGTAGGAGAATGGAAGGACGACATACAGAACGGCGAAGGTCTCTACAAGTTCCAGAACGGCGATGTGTACCAAGGAGGATACGTGCAGGGCGAGAGAACCGGCATGGGAACTTTCAAGTTTGTCAATGGCGACAAGTACACAGGCCAATTCAAGGAGGGCGACCGCGACGGCGAAGGTACGATGGTGTGGCGCAATGGCGATACTTACGTGGGCCAATGGAAAGCCAACCGGCAGAACGGTCACGGCAAATTAATCAAGAAAAGTGGCGATGTATTTGAAGGAAACTTCACGAACGGGGCCCTCAATGGAGAGGTTATTATCCGTTACGCCGATGGTTCCAAGTTCAAGGGCAGCTATAGCAGGGGTATGCGTAACGGTCCGGCTATCGAAGAAGACAAGAATGGAAAGCGCTTTGAGGGCACCTACGTAAACGATTACCGCGACGGGAAGTTCGTTGAAAAGGACAAAAACGGAAAGATTACGGCACGTGGTCACTATGACAACGGGCGCCGATTCAATAATTAACTATCACGAAAAACATCTTAAAAATACGAATATGGCAACAAGAAAATCAGCAACCGCTATGGCTGCAGGCAGTAAAAAAGACACGAAAGCTGCAAAGCCGCAAGCTCAACAGCATGTTGGTATCGTGAAGAATGACGGCTATCTGGAGCCATACGAAGACGCTATACGCGGCCGATATGAGTACGCGTTGTGGAAGATAGGTCAACTTACGAACAACGGCAAGATGACTTTGGCCGACTTTGCCAACGGTCACAACTACTACGGTCTGCACCATCTCTCGCGTGGATGGGTGTTTCGCGAGTGGGCTCCCAATGCAACCGACATCTACTTAGTAGGCGATTTCAACGACTGGAAAGAAACGGATAAATACCGGGCAAAGCGCATTGAGGGCACCGGAAACTGGGAACTCAAACTTAGCGAGAAAGCTATCAGGCACGGAGACCTTTACAAGATGCACGTACATTGGAACGGGGGTGAGGGCGAGCGCATTCCGGCATGGGCGCGGCGCGTTGTCCAGGACGAACAAACAAAGATTTTCTCAGCCCAAGTATGGAACCCAACGCCCTATCAATGGAAGAAGAGCAACTTCAAACCTAAGAAGGATCCGCTGTTCATCTACGAGTGTCACATCGGCATGGCTCAGGATGCCGAGAAGGTTGGAACATACACAGAGTTCAAGGAACGCATCCTACCACGCATCGTAAAGGATGGCTACAATGCCATCCAGATTATGGCCATACAGGAGCATCCCTATTATGGCAGCTTCGGCTACCACGTGAGCAGCTTCTTTGCTGCATCCAGTCGCTTCGGCACTCCCGAAGAGTTGAAAGCGCTGATAGACGAAGCCCACAAGAACGGCATTGCCGTTATCATGGACATTGTGCACTCTCACGCCGTGAAGAATGAAGTAGAGGGGCTCGGCAACTTAGCCGGCGACCCTAACCAATACTTCTATCCGGGCGAGCGGCACGAGCATCCCGCCTGGGATAGTCTTTGCTTCGATTACGGCAAAGACGAAGTAATTCATTTCCTGTTGTCTAACTGCAAGTTCTGGCTTGAGGAGTATCATTTCGACGGCTTCCGCTTTGACGGGGTTACGTCCATGCTTTATTACAGTCACGGACTGGGCGAAGCATTTACCAATTACGGCGATTATTTCAACGGATATCAGGACGGCAACGCCATCTGTTACCTGACACTGGCCAACAAACTCATCCATGAAGTCAATCCGAATGCCATTACCATAGCCGAGGAAGTGAGCGGCATGCCCGGTCTGGCAGCCAAATTCGTCGACGGGGGCTATGGGTTTGACTACCGTATGGCCATGAACATTCCCGATTTCTGGATTAAGACAATCAAGGAACAGAAAGATGAAGACTGGAAGCCGAGCAGCATTTTCTGGGAGGTTAAGAACCGTCGAGCCGACGAGAAGACCATTTCCTACTGCGAAAGTCATGACCAGGCGCTCGTTGGTGACAAGACCATCATCTTCCGTTTGATAGATGCCGACATGTATTGGCATTTCAAGATAGGCGACGAAAACGAGAAGGTGCACCGCGGTATAGCGCTGCACAAGATGATACGTCTGGTAACGGCGGCTGCCATCAACGGCGGATACCTGAACTTCATGGGTAATGAATTCGGCCATCCTGAGTGGATAGACTTCCCGCGTGAGGGCAACGGATGGAGCTACAAATATGCCCGCCGGCAGTGGAACCTGGTAGACAACCCCGAACTGGACTACCACTACCTGGGCGATTTCGACAAAGCAATGCTTAAGGTACTCAAAAGTATCAGGAGCTTCAGCAAGACCCCGGTGCAGGAGGTGTGGCATAACGATGCCGACCAGATACTGGCTTTCATGCGCGGTGACCTGATTTTTGTATTTAACTTTTCGCCTTCACGCTCCTTCACCGACTATGGTTTCCTGGTTCCTACAGGCTCTTACGATGTCCTGCTGAATACGGATGCCAAGGAATTTGGCGGAAACGGGCTGGCTGATGACAGCGTTACCCACCTTACCAACTACGACCCACTGTACGTAGACGAGCATAAGGAATGGCTCAAACTGTACATCCCGGCACGTTCGGCCGTTGTTTTGAAGAAGAACTGAACCGTTAATCATTAATCTATCCGATTTTGACTGATATCACGAAGAATAGCACGTTCATGATGAGAAGTGTATGTGCTATTCTCTTTTTAGTATTTACGTTTGTCTACCTGCACTGCTATCAGGCCGATATTCTTGCCGTTACGCAGCACGAACTGTCTGACGGAAGGACGCATTACAGCAACTTGATAGGAGCCGTACTGATAACCGCAGCGTTGTTTCTGCTCCAGATAGGCGTTTATTCACTCACCGGACTGCGGCGCAGAGCCCATGCACTGACTTACTTCCCGTCGCTGTTATTCCTCACTGTCCTCACTGCCGCAACCGAAGGAGCAGACGGACGCCTCACCTTCGGCAGCTGGGGAATTGCTCTGCCGCTCTTGTTGGTTGCTTATGCTGCGCTGGTGTATGCAATTAAGCAGGTGTTACCCTACGAGCCGAACTTCAATGCCCGCGGGCTGTTCTCGCGCCTGATGTGGATTAATGTGCTCACGATGGTAGCCCAGTTCCTGTTCGTTGGTCTCTTCAGCAATCACAACGACGTGTTCCATTACCGTATGCGGATGGAACAATGCCTGGCAAACAAGGATTATGCAGGGGTGCTTGAAGCGGGCAAGAAGTCATTGGCAAGAGACTCGTCCATGACAATGATGCGCGTCTATGCACTGTCGAAAGAAGGCAAATTGGCCGAAAAACTGTTCGAATACCCCATAACAGGCGGTTCAAAGTCTTTGCTCCCCGACAACAGGAGCGTAAAGTTGCTGATGTACAACGAGGCGTTTATTTATAACTATTTAGGCATCAAGCTCAAGCAACCGACGGCACCAATGGCGTATCTTGACTTCATCTTCAGGCACCACGTTGCCAAGCAGCCGGCTGCAGATTATCTGTTGTGTGCCTACCTGCTGGACAAAAATCTCGATGCCTTTGCCAGAAACATCGGCCGGTTCTATCCGTTAAACGGCAAGCAGCTGCCCAAGCATTACCGTGAAGCGTTGACACTGTACACCCACTTGCGCTCCAATCCGTTGGTCGACTACCACAACAGCCTCATGGATACTGACTTTCAGGATTACCAGGACATGAGCCGCAAGTTTCCTGACAAGACGCTGAGGCAGAACAACCTGCGCCTCACCTATGGCAACACCTACTGGTATTATTACCAATACGGAAAGTAGGAGAGTGGCGGAATTGTATGCCAACCGTAAGAAACAGATGCTTTGGGAACTTTTGACACTTGTCGCACTATCGTGCGACACTTGTCGAATTCACGTGCGACAAGTGTCGAAAGTTCCTGAAAGATACATTTTATATTCTGCTATCATAAAAACAAGCACCCATTCTGTGGCTTCTGGAATTCCGGTCAGACTCCTGTTTATGGGCGAGAATATAGATGCGCATACATGGAACCCGCAAAATAACTTTCCGTTTCTTGTAATAATCTTGCCTTTTTCGGGTCTTGTCATTGAAGTATGAAGATGATGGAAGACAAAGAACTCATAGAAAGAATTCTCAAATATGGCGACACCGGATGCTATAAGGAGATTGTGGAGCGCCATTCGGGCATGGTCTTTTCAAAGGTTATCAGCCTTGTTAAGCGCGAAGACATAGCCAAAGACATCACCCAACAGGCTTTTATACGCGCCTATTCCCGGCTTGGCTGTTGGCGTGGCGGAGCCTTTGGGGCTTGGATAAACGCCATAGCCACGCACCTGGCGCTCAACTACTTGAGCAGAGAACAGCGTTATCGGATGGAGCCCATGGACGACAAACGGCTGCAGGATGTTGCCGATGACTACTCCGACGAACACGAGCAGTTGCTCTCGGCCATGGACAAGGCCATCTCGAAACTGCCCGACATAGACAGGCAGATACTGCTTTTACATTATTATAAAGGTAAGAAAACGGCAGAAATAGCCACGTTGCTGGGTCTTAGCGGCAGTAACGTGCTCGTGAAACTGCACCGAATACGTGAACAATTAAAGAAACAGATTGAGTATGAAAGAAATAAGTGAACAGGAGCTTGACAAGCTCATTAGCGATAGCTTCGGCCGTAACAATGTGCTGAATGAAATTAATGCTGGTGTAATGGCGACCTTGAAGTCCGAACATCGCAGAGCGCGACTGCTGCAATTGCGGCACTTGGCGGGGGTCTGCCTGTGTTTTGCCTTGGGGCTCACGATGCCGGTAGCGGCAGTGTACTTCTTCAGCCAGGCTGTAGACAGTCTGCTGCAAGTAGCTCCTATGGCTGCGGGCATGTTGGCTGTTTTGGCAATTCTGATAGTGGAACTTAACCGCCTGATGAAAGATTTTTCTTTCCGCAGTCTGTAATAATTACCCCGAAAGAGTGTCTTAGGTATAGAAAATCAAACCAATTAAAAGTATATAAGTTATGAGTCCATTAGAATTAGGAGCTATTTCAGCCGTTATGGGAATCCTTTGTGGCATCATTGCCGTAGTGGGTGGAACCATTGCAACCATTAAAAAACAGGCCAACGAGCGCGAAATCCGGGAACGGATTATTGCCGAAAAACTTGATCCGGAGACGGCGAAGCTGCTCATTACCCCGGACAAGGGTGCAAAGAAAGACCCGTATTCGGCCCTTAAGGGGGGGTGCGTTCTCTCGGGGTTGCTCGTTGGTTATCTCGTAAGTCTGGCTTTTCAGGTATCAGAGGGCGTGATAGGCTTCTGGATTATCCTTGCTGCCGGCGTAGGATTGGGACTTCTCGTTTCGTTTTTCGTCATGTCGCATCTTGAGAAAAAGCACCCGGCAGGCCAAAGTGAAATTCGGGAATGAGCAAAAATGAAGCTATCTGGAGAGGCTACTGCCAATACTTGCGCAGGCATCTGATCCTCTCAGAAACACAGAAAAGGCCGACAATTGCCGGCCTTTTTTGTGCTTGTAAGTTGGTTTACCAGTTGTTGTTCATGACTTCTGCCAAGGCCTCTACCCAATTCGTGTCGAGCGAGAACTGCGTAATGTATTTGTCGTTGTCTACATATCCATTGACTACATCTTTCTCCGGGTCGTTGAAAAGCGGGTGATTAACGGAAGCACCTCTGTACCTTCCCAGTATCAAGTCCTTGTCTTTCTTCTTTTTCTCCTCTGTAAGACGCTTGACGAAACGGTTCACGTAGTCAATCATTGCATTCGTCTGGTTGCCGAGCTCATACTCCGTGAAACTGTCGGAGGCCGAACCTTTCATGATGAGATAGTAGATGGCGTCCCACTTGAAGGTTGCCACCTTGCGCTCATCCAGGCTCTTGCTGGTGTCATGTTTTACGGTCTCGGCATTCTGCATGATGCGTTTTACTTCTTTGTAAATGGCTTGAGCGGAGGCATTGATGCTCACCGTACCCAATAAAGCGATAGCTAAAATTAATTTTTTCATATCTTTCTAATTTTTCTGTAAATATATCTTGTGGTCTATACAGGCAGGAAATTCTTCCTGATAGTGTGAGACCATGATGATAGTCTTGTTCTTTCGCCGGCTGAAGGTGTCAATGACATCCCTCACCAGTAGCCGGTTTGCATCGTCAAGTCCGTGCAGTGGCTCATCGAGGATGAGCAGTTCGGGGTCCTTGACAAAGGCCCTTGCTAATAGCATTAGACGCTGTTCACCGCTCGAAAGTTTAAGAAACGGCCTGTTTTCAAGTTTCTCTATGCCAAATATCCGCATCCAGAAACGGCATTTCTCGTATTCGGCATCGGTTGGATTAAAGTACAAACCGACCGAATCTTTTAGTCCGCTGGCCACTATCTTGATACTGGGTATATTGTACTTGTAGGCCCGGTGCATCTCCGGAGATACGTATCCGATATGCTTCTTGATGTCCCAAATGCTCTCTCCGGTTCCGCGAGCCCGGCCAAACAGGCTGATGTTGCAGGCGTAACTTTGCGGATTATCGGCACACACCAGACTCAACAAAGTTGATTTTCCGGCTCCATTCTGTCCGGTCAAGGCCCACCGTTCGCCGTTTCTGACCGTCCAATCAAGTTCTTTTAAGATGGTTCGCTGTCCGTAGCGTATGCTCACTTTGTTCATTCTCACCACCTCCGGTGCGTTATAATCGTTATCATCACCGGGAAGCCGGAGTATTTCTTCTTTTCGCCTGGTATCGAGCAAGTGTGCAGGGTAGGGGCTTCTGTTAGCCAAATAGGCGTCTCTTGTTATCTTGGTGGCAACGGTAAGCCCTTCTACTTTCACCACGTGAGTGATAAAGGCGGGCAGATTATCCGACTTGGAGAAGACTAAGACAAGCTGCAATGCCTGCTCGCGGCTTAGCTGTGCCAATACTTCCGTTAGCTGTTCGCGTGTCTCGGTGTCCAATCCTATGAACGGATTGTCGATGATAAGCACTCTCGGAGCGGCCAGCAACACCTTGGTTAATTGCAATTTACGCAGCTCTCCGCTTGATAAGGTAATGGTGTGCCGGTCAAACAGGGTGTCTAGGTGGAAAAGAGTGCACAGGTGTTGCAGCTTTGCCCGGTGCCCAACCGCGTCCTGACCGGCAAGCTGACC
Source organism: Prevotella sp. kh1p2 (assembly GCF_900111525.1). NCBI lineage: Bacteria > Pseudomonadati > Bacteroidota > Bacteroidia > Bacteroidales > Prevotellaceae > Prevotella > Prevotella sp. kh1p2. Next base: position 39,582 of record NZ_FOHY01000019.1, on the reverse strand, counting down.
TGCAGATTTCAACTCATCTGCTACGGTAGGAGTTGTCTCGTCGATTTCCTGCTGGTTCCATCTTTGCTGGAGATAGTAGGTGCGGTCGTTGTCGCTTCCATAGCTGTCTTTGAATGTTATGTATTTAATGTTTTCGCTTATCAGCTGTTTTCGGCTTGGTGAGAAATCATACTCCGGTCGCTGGTCGAGCAGAGGGTGGCGGCCGGTCAGGATATCGACGAACATGGACTTGCCCCCGCCGTTCGGCCCTACTATGGCAATATGTTCGCCGTCACAAAGGTCGAAGTTTACGGGAGTTGCCATCTTCCATTCCGGCATGCCGACAACGCCTCCTTCTATATGTATAATTCTCTGCATCTCAAACCTATTTAGAAACGCGACTCTTATTCTTTAAGGCAAAGTCTTTCCAACTGCCGTACTTGTGTTCGGACTGTGGAGCGTTGCCTTGTAGGAAATGGCAGTAGGCTGCTCCAAGTGCATCGGTGGCATCCATGAACTTAGGCATTTCCTTTTCATCCAAATGAAGGAGACGTTGCAGCATCCCTGCAACTTGCTCCTTGGAGGCCGATCCGTTTCCGGTAATGGCCATTTTTATCTTTAAAGGTGCATACTCGTGTATGGGGATGTCATGACGTATGGCGGCGGCAATAGCCACGCCCTGGGCACGACCAAGCTTCAGCATTGACTGTACATTCTTACCGAAGAAGGGTGCCTCTATGGCCATCTCGTCTGGAAGATACTCGTCGATAATGCCAGTCACGCGCTCGAAGATTTTACCAAGCCGCAAATACGGGTCATGCTCCTTGCGCATATCGATGACACCCATGGCAATCATCTCGGCCTTGTTTCCGTTTACCTTGACAAGTCCATAGCCCATCACGTTTGTTCCAGGGTCAATACCTAATATAATCTTGTCTGCCATCATCTGTCCATGTATGGATTTCCGGCCAGTTCAGCACCAATTGTAGTCTCCTCTCCATGTCCGGGGTAGATGATAGTGTCGTCTGGAAGTTGACTTATCATCCTGAGACTTTGTATCATCTGGAACATACTGCCGCCCTCAAAATCCGTTCTGCCGATGGAATGATAAAAGAGCGTGTCGCCTGAAAAAGCCACATGTTCCGCTTGGCAATAGAAGAACACGCTGCCTTTGGAATGTCCAGGGGTAGGGAGCACTGTCAGTTCGTGGGTGCCAAAGCGTATAACGTCATCGCTCTGCAAGTATTTACCCACTGGAGGCATGGCATAATCAAGTCTGACACCGGCAATGGCTTCAGCCTGAACGGGCAGTTCAGTCATCAGATATTCATCTTCTGCGTATACTTCTGGCTTCAAGCCAAATAGTTCATAGATAGTATTATTGCCGAAGTTGTGGTCGATATGGCCGTGGGTGGCTAAGAGATGCTTGGGGAGAAGATTGTTTTGGCGAATGTAGTCAACAATGGCAGCACGTTCGTCGGGATAAAATGCGCCGCAGTCAATGATGACACATTCGAGCGTGTCGTCACTAACTACATAGCAATTCTCTTGTATCATATTGCAAACAAACTTCTGTATTTTCAGCATAATTCATTAATTAATCCGATTACATCGGAACATAAACCACGTTTTTCTCTTTAAACCACTCTTCGTCAAACCATTCGGAAATCGGATATACTTCAGCTATCCGGCGATAAGGCTTTAATTCTTGACTCAAATCACCACCTTTCAAGACTATCAGACCATTGGGCATGGCGTTCCGTTGCTTTTTAGCCACATTCTTTTTCACAATCTTCATCAAATCCGGAAGTGGCATAACAGCCCTGCTTACAATGAAGTCATACTTGCCGGTTTCGTTTTCTCCACGCTGATGTTCGGCTACGATATTGCGTAAGCCAATAGACTTGCAAACTTCTTGGGCCACATGGACTTTCTTTCCGGTGCCGTCAATCAGTTTAAAGCTACAGTTTGGTAACATGATTGCCAAAGGCACACCGGGGAAGCCGCCACCAGTACCAAAATCCAAGATAGTTGTTTTCGGTTTGAAACGAAAGGCTTTGGCTATTGCCAAGGAGTGAAGCACATGATGCTCGTAAAGATTTTCGATGTCCTTACGAGATATCACGTTGATTTTAGAGTTCCAGTCCTCGTACAGCTTTTGCAGTGCAGCAAACTGATTCTTCTGTTCAGCTGTGATGTTCGGAAAATATTTGGTGATTATTTCTGTCATTTCAGGAATTTGTTTAAATCACTTTTGTCGAATTCAACTCTTATTTCACTAACATTGTGAGGAGCAATTTCATCTTCGCAATAAATGAATGTCAGCTTGTCTTTTCCGAGAATGAAGTTCTCAGGGATGTAAACCTCGTGATCAGCGAATATATACTTCTTCTGTAACTCCTCAAGATTGTTGGCCGAGAATTTATCTTGCAGTTCCTTCAGCATCATATCTTTCAAGCTTTCTTCATAGCCGGATACAAAGATATCGCCTAAAGCGAGGAGTTGTCCGGTCTTAACATTAAAGTTTTTAGCTATCGTTTGTTTAATTGCATGTTCACCACCAGCATAAGTGACGATAGTCGCAACATAGTTGATGATATCATCGCTGCTGTTCAGAGTCTTGGTCTTTACCTCATAGGTACAGTTATATGCAGTTCTGTGTCCACGATCTTCGCGATAAAGCGGAGCGTATTCTCGCTTATAATCGGAAACATAACGGGTAATAAAAGAGTCAACTGCATGTTCAAATGGAATGTTTTCTTTACCCAGCGACAAGTAATCAGGCATCAATATACCGGCATGCAGCAACGATTCGTTCATCTTTTGTGCATTCTCGCCTTTCTTGAAATACTGAAGCGAAAGCGACACTTTACATTGAGGAGGATTGGCTTCCTCGGTCAAATTGATGACCGTATCAACGACTATAGAGTCAAGTTCCACACCCTCGATACGAGCAGTCTGCTCCTGTTTCTGCCCGCACGAGGCTATTAAAAGAATTGCAATCAGTGCAAAAAGAAATTTCTTCATAAGGGTGCAAATATACGAAGAAAAAAGAAATAATGAAAAAATATTGCGTTAATCTGCTCAAAATGAAGTAACTTTGCAAACTAAACGATGAGGTTATGACATCAACTTTAAGCGAGATATTATTTACTAAGAAAGCTGCGCTGTTTGATTTGGATGGCGTTGTCTTCGATACAGAACCGCAATACACCCGTTTCTGGGAACGAATGGGAAGCGACACCCATCCTGACATTCCCGATTTTGCTCATATTATAAAGGGACAAACACTCACTCAGATATTCGATAAACATTATCCGAATCAGACGGACCTGCAAGAACAGATAGTGGCAGAATTGGATGTGTTCGAAAAAAACATGGAGTTTAACTACCTTCCCGGTTTCGAACAGTTCATGAAAGATATCAAGCAATTAGGCTTGAAGACTGCTGTTGTTACCAGTAGTAATCATTCGAAAATGAAGAGTGTTTACACTCATCATCCGGAATTCACAGGTATGTTTGATAAGATATTTACTGCCGAAGACTTCACGGAAAGCAAGCCGAGCCCTGAATGTTATCTCATCGGAGCCAGACATTTCGGCTTCAAGCCGCAGGATTGCATCGGATTTGAAGATAGCTTTAACGGTCTTAAATCCGTACAAGGAGCAGGCATGTACGTAGTAGGAGTAGCTTCTACCAATTCTCCGGATGCGATTGCCCCTTATTCAAACCTTGTCATAGACAATTTTCTGTAGTTACAACGGTCATCTTTTATGGATACTCAAAACACCCCCATACACATCAATCTGTGGCACCGTGATTTCTGGTCGATGTCGTTAGCATACCTGCTGCTTGCGATGGCTGTATGTTGCTACATTCCCATGATACCTCTGTTCATCGAAAAGTTCGGACTTAGCAGTCTGCAAACAGGTATTATGGTCGGCACTTTTGGCTTGGGAAACTTGGCTTTAGGCTCTTTGTGTTCATGGCTGGTACAAAGATACAGGCGAAACAAGATGTTTATATTGAATGCCTTTATCGTGGCAGCAGACATGCTTCTGATGTTTTACCTTTCAGAAACATCTTCCATGCTGCCTTTACCAGACACCTATTATATACTGCTGGCTCTGTGTTTCGTGTTGGGAGCTTCATTCGGATTGGCTGAAAAGATTTTGATAAGCACGCTGGTCATTGATAAATGCGAGTCTTTCCAACGTACAGAAGCCAACCACCATACATCTTGGTTCGGCCGGTTTGCAATTTCCCTGGGCCCATTGGCAACGCTTTTGCTGGATCAATTCCATGAAGACATGTTTGCATATCTGTTGCCTCCGATACTTGTTCTGATGTCTATCATGTTGATATCCTCGGTATCCTTCCCCTTTAAGACACCGGATGACGATGTGAAGCTGTTCAGTCTCGACCACTTCTTCTTGCCTCAAGGTATATGGCTGTTCCTCAATTTGCTGCTGATAACAACAGTTGTTGGCATCGTGTTGGCAATGATGTCGACATTGCAGTTCTATGCCATGCTGATGATTGGCTTTCTTATAGCCATTCTGTCAGAGAAGTTTGTGTTCCCCAATGCCGATTTAAAAAGTGAAACCGTAACCGGATTGATAGCCATAGGCTTTGCCCTGCTGCTCTTGCTTACGCGCCATCAAGCGGTTGTCTATTACCTGTCACCTATTTTGATAGGCTTCGGCATAGGCATTATCGGAAGCCGCTTCCTGCTTTTCTTTATCAAACTGAGCAAGCACTGCCAGCGAGGCACTTCTCAAAGTACATTCACTTTGGCATGGGAATGTGGCCTAACGACTGGATTGTTGATAGGTTACTGCTGTTTTAAGCAAGATTACAAGGAGCTGTTAACCCTCGCTCTCGTTCTTGATCTGGTTGCCTTGGCTGTTTACAATTTCTTTACCCACAGGTGGTATATGGCTCATCGCAACAGATAGTGACAAAGACCGCCACCCCTTACCAATAACTCAACTAACATGGAGAAACACGATTACACCGCCCACACGTTTATTGCTGACGACAGTCAGATACCGGTCATCAGAGCCAAAGGCGGACATTATCTGGTTCTCTCGCCTCCAGGCTGTGGCAAGACGGGATGTCTGACCGAGCGCATACGCTGGGCTCACGATAAAGAAGGGGTTGCCTATGACGACATGCTCTGCCTTACATTTACCAACAGAGCTGCCCGCGGCATGTATCAGCGCATAGACGAAGCCTTCGAGGATGCGGATGTAAAGTCGGTGTTTGTAGGCAACATCCATCGTTTTTGTTCCCAGTTGCTTTACAATCATAATATTGTGCCCATCCAGACATCGGTCATTGACGAGGATGTACAGATGAGTATCATCTGCAGTTTCAGCGGAGCTGATGAGGATAAAGTCAAGTCAGAGTTCCGGCTTTCCAACGCTTGCTTCGAGGTTGTTAAGTGTTCACATTACATGTGGCAAGTTAGGCACAACGTACCGCAGGCTGTTCGCGTTGATGCCAAGGGCATTTCTTCCGATGATGTCACCGCATTCAGGTCGTTGTTGCAGCAGGAAGACAAACCGCTTACGCCCGCCAACATGCTCAACCTCTATGAGCAGATAGAGAATACGGCTGATGATTACTTGCAGCTGATAACCGAGAAGGGATTTCCACAGACCTACACGTATGCTATCAGAAAACTTCTGAGAGCCCATCAGTATGAGCGTTACAAGCAGGAAAACCAACTGATAGACTTCACTGACATTCTGCTTTATGCCTACGAGGCCTTACGAAACGACACCGAGGGCATCTATCGCAAATACCATTGGATACAAGTTGACGAAGTACAGGACCTTACGGCACTCCAACTGGCCATTATAGACTTGGTAACTGCCGACCAGGATTATACAGTTGTGTATCTGGGCGACGAGCAGCAAGCCATCTTTTCCTTTATGGGGGCAAAGATTTCTACGCTTGACGAACTCAAACGCAGATGCCTGGGACATCTTTTGCATCTCAACTACAACCACCGTTCGCCCAAATATCTGCTTGATGTTTTCAACACCTATGCTTCGCAACAGCTACGGATAGATGCCGACTTCCTGCCGCTTTCAACAAACCAAGACCGGGCGCAACCGGATTCTCTCGCCATTATCAGTAGCCGGAGCGTGTACGATGAGACAACAGACATGGTCTCACTTATCAACTATCTCTCCGTTGCTTATCCCGAAGACAGAACCGCAGTAGTGGTTTTGTCCAATACCGATGCCGATATGGTAAGCGAACATCTGGATGCTGCACTCATCAGACACTTTAAGGTGTCCGGCGTCGATGTGTTTTCGCTTCCGCAGGTGCGCCTGCTCTTTGCCCATCTGTCTGTACTTCATAACGAAGGTTATTTTCTTTCATGGGCTCAGCTGTTTGCGGGTTTCAAGCTGTTTGATAACAGTACGTCGGCTCGCGAATTTGTAAGGGAGCTGTTTCTCCATTACATCTATCCCTCAGATGCTTTACTGTATGAAGGAGGCCGCACATATATAGCCGATTTCTACGAAACTTGCAGCTCTGAGGAGGTTGTTGTTTTCGATACCGAAACCACCGGACTGGATGTCTTTGAGGACGACATCATCCAGATTGCTGCGGTCAAGTTGCGCAACGGAGAGCAAGCAGGCGAGTCCTTTAACATCTTCATTGAAACCACGAAGGAATTGCCGGAAGTCGTTGGCGGACAGCCCAATCCAATCAAAGAGGCTTACGACGAAGCCCACAAATACACCCATGCAGAGGCTCTGACGCTCTTCATGGAATACATAGGAAGCGATGCCCTGCTGGGCCACAATGTAAATTTCGACTACAACATCCTGGATGCCAACCTCAGGCGTTACCTCGGAATAGAGAGCCTGAAGGCAGAACATCCGCACGTGTTCGATACCTTGAAGATTGCCCGGATATTGGAACCGCAGCTGCAAAAATACAAACTCGAATACCTGCTGGAGCGTTTGAACCTGGAAGGAGAAAACTCTCACAACGCCTTCGACGATGTAAACGCCACCTGCAGCCTCGTTGCGCATTGCCTGCGTAAGGCTGCCGACGTGCTGCCACTGCAGCAGCAATTCCTGTCCAAATCGCAAACAATGGACAAGCTGGCCCGGTTGCGCAATGTCTATGGCGATGTTTACAACCATGCCATGCACCATCTGCGCGACCGCGGTTCCCAATCCGGCGAGCCGGCTCTTGTTTCAGAACTAAGCAAGTTCTACAAAATGCTGCTCAAGAGCGGCTACATCACGGAAATTCCCAAGCTGGAATATATCATCCGCTACATAGAGGTCGATATGTTGCAAGGCGAAGAAAACCTGTCGTTAGAGGAGCAGCTGTCACGGCATGTCATAGACCTCACAACGCTGAAAGAAGCTGATCTTTGCGGCGACGAAGTGCAGAGTCTTACCGAGAATGTCTTTGTTTCAACCATCCACAAGGCCAAGGGGCTGGAGTTTGAGAATGTCATAGTCTTCGATGTGGTTGATGGGCGCATGCCCAACCACTATAACAAGACGCCGGCAGAGAACGAGGAAGACAGCCGCAAGCTGTATGTAGCCTTGTCGCGGGCACGCAAACGCCTCTACATCATGCACAGTTCGCAGAACGACTGGGGCTATGCCCGGTACTTGAGCCCGTTTGTAAACTGCATCAAGCCCAGTTTTCAATATCAAACCATTACCGAGTTCCTGAAACAAAACACAGCTATTGCAGAACAGGACCCCATGCAATAAACAAAGGTTTTTGGCGTTATTACTGATGATGAGATTTAAATGGTTACTTCCCATAATCCTGGTAGCTTTTGCAGGATTTACCATAAGCAGCTGTACCGACGATGATTCGTTTTCTGCATCGTCGTCGGCACGCCTGTCGTTTTCAGCCGATTCCATCCGCATGGATACCGTTTTCTCCAATATCCCCACGGCCATGAAGTCGTTGTGGGTCTATAACCGCACCGGCGATGGCCTCCGTTGTACGAGCATCCGGTTAGAACGGGGCAACCAAAGTGGCTTCCGGGTCAACGTAGACGGCACCTATCTGGGTCAGCAGGGTGGATTTCAGACGCAGAATGTTGAACTCCGCAAGGGCGACAGCATTCGTGTTTTTGTCGAGTTGACCTCGCCCGAAAACGGCCGCCTGCAGCCCGTCAGATTAGAAGACAACCTCCTGTTTACCTTAGAGAACGGCAATGTACAGCGCGTGCATCTTGACGCTTATTCGTGGGATGCACAGCTGTTGCGCAATGTCCGCATTGAGAAAGATGCCGTTATCGGTGCTTCTCCTAATCCGATTGTTATCATGGGAGGCTTGACGGTAGCCCCCGGTGCAACGCTCAGGCTCGCTGCCGGGGCTTGTCTGTATTTCCATTCGGATGCCCGACTCGATGTTTACGGGCGGTTGCTGTGCGAAGGCAGTCCCGAGGCTAATGTCGTGCTGAGAGGCGACAGGACCGACCGGCTGTTCGATTATCTGCCCTACGATTATGTGAGCGGGCAATGGCAGGGTATCCGTCTGCACGGTTCTTCTTTCGGAAACAAAATCAGTTACACCGACATTCATGGCACTATGGATGGCATTTCCATTGATTCCACCGAGGCCTCACGCCCTAAGTTGGAGCTTTTTTCTTCCACTGTACACAACTGCCAGGGCTATGGGCTCAAGGCCGTGAATGCCAACGTACTCTTGGAAAACAGCCAGATAACCAACACACTCAAGGATTGCGTGTACCTGAATGGGGGAGTGGCGACCGTCAACAACTGCACCTTTGCCCAGTTCTATCCGTTCGACGGCAACCGTGGGGCAGCCTTCAGCTTTGCGAGCACATCCGGCAAGTTGACGCTCTCCTGCACCAACACGCTCATCACAGGCTATGCCGACGATGTGCTGACGGGCGTCAAGGGCGAGGGCAGCAATGCTGCAGAGTATTTGTTCGCCGATTGCATCATCCGCACTCCGCAGGTATCTGAAGACGAGAGCGCGCATTTTAAGCGCGTGATATTCGAAAATCCCAAGGATACTGCCCACACCGGCACGAAGCACTTTGCAAAGATTGACACCGAAAAACTAAGATACGACTTCCGCCTAAGCCCCGGTAGCGCTGCCGTTGACAAAGCAGATGCCGCCACGGCTGCCACTTCCGACCGCGACGGAAATGCGCGAAACGACGGAAAACCGGACGTAGGAGCCTATGAACTTAAACATTAACGGAACATGAAAAATATAAAACTTGAAGTCAATATGCAGCTTGCGCAGTTCGAAGAATTGAGCACTGACGACCAGGAACTGGTCAACAAAGCTATTGAGGCCACCCGAAATTCATACGCCAACTACAGCCATTTTCACGTTGGTGCAGCCATTCGGCTGGCCGACGGACGGGTGATGATAGGCGCCAACCAGGAGAACGCGGCCTTTCCGTCTGGCCTTTGTGCCGAGCGCACTGCCATTTTTGCTGCGCAGGCCAACTACCCGGACCAGCCTATTACAACCTTGGCTATCGCTGCCAAAAACGAGAAAGGACTGCTGGAAGAACCCGTCACACCCTGCGGAGGCTGCCGGCAGGTGATACTGGAGATTGAAGACAGGTATAAGCAACCGGTCCGCATTCTGCTTTACGGCACCAAGGGCACCTATGTCATCAAGTCCGTAAAGGATTTGATGCCGCTGTCGTTTGTCGACTCCAACATGCACTGACAAACTTTCCTACGGCTTTCCTTCCTGATAAAAAGATACATTTACAGTCTTGTTTGCCATCAACGGGAACTTTCGACAAGTGTCACACATGAATTCGACACCTGTCAAACAATCGTGCGACAAGTGTCGAAAGTTCCCGAAGCATAACTTCAGTTCTGCCGTTGATGCAGTTTTAAACCTTTAGTTGAGCCTTGCGGGGGCGTTTGCTGCCGTTTATCAGCAAACGCGGCATTCACACCGGGAGGGCAGGCGAGGGGCAACCGTGCCTTGGTAGTATCAATGCCAACTGACAAAGGTTCTGTTTTGCGGTGGGTTATCAGAAACAACACCGGGGCGTCAGCAGGCAGTTTCTTTCTGATACCGGCAAGCATGGTTTCCGTCTGGCTGATGCGCGCCACTTCTGTCGGTGTGTTTTTCCTGTAATAAATCAGTGCGTAGGTAAAGTTCTTGAATGCCTCTTGCCATTGTTGTGCAAACATATAGCAGAACCCCACCTTATAATATACGTTGCCTTTCTCGTTCTCATGGCACAGCGAAAGCTGCGTTTCATAAAGCGGCAGTGCCTGGGCATATTGCTTGAGGTTAAAGTGGCTTTCGGCCGCACAGTGATAATACACGGCACGCTCCTGGGGGGCGAAATCGGAAAGTGCCGGGAGCAAGGCATCCAGATACTTGCAAGCCTGCTCGTACTGCCATTCATAATAATAGCAAACGCCCAAATAGGCGCGAATGCGAGGGTTCAGGTTGTACTGCCGGTCGAGCTGTTGCAGGATGAGCAGAGCCTCGTGGTACTTGGCACTTTGGAAGTAGTCAATGGCCATCCCCAGCCGCTCGGAGCCGCTGGTTTGCGCACGTGCGGCCGGCGATGCAAGCAAAGTAACCATCAGCAATACCAATAACTTCCTCATCGCTCACTCCGTACGTTAGCTTACTCTGTATAAAAATCAATCAGTCGGGTAATGGCTTGCCTGCAGGCAGGGCAGAATTCGGGAGTCTCGTTGGTGCGCATCCTGCAGTCGGGATAGGCGCGGAACACTCCTTTCAGGCTGTAGCCGGCGCCTTCGTAGAAGCCTGCCAGCTTGTCTTTGCCTATCAGGTTCTCCCATTTATGGTGGAAGTTGACCTTTGTAGTCAGGTTCGGTTCCCAGGGTTCTATATCGTGCGGGTACATTGGTATCTGCTCCGCTTCGTAGGCATACTCATCTCCAAGCCCGGCAAAGCTGTGGCCGAACTCATGAACCACAACGGGGCGGTAGGACGGGTGGTGGGTCATTGACAAGTTGTAGCTGTTCAGAATGCCGCCGCCACCATACTTCTCGGTGTTTACAAGCACGATGATGTGTTCATAAGGGGTACCGGCAAGCCAGTTGTGCATGTCTTTCAGATTGAGCGTTGTCAGATAGCGGTCGCTGTAGAAGGTGTCAAAATGGGAGTGCAAGGCCGTGTTTTTCCAGATGCCTTTTGAGGGTTCGCTCGTTCCGCTTTCGCGTGAGGGCGCCTTGACGGCAATAATGTTGAACCGCGAACGCAACTTCTTGAAGGGTTCGTGGGCAAAAAGGGCATCGACGGCAATGCGGGCATCGCTCAGGAAAACATCCATTTCCGACTCCTGATAGCCTTCAGCCAGATAGGCTATGTGGATGCAGTGCGCCGTGTCTGCTGCCTGCTGCAAGGTAACATAGGGCGTTACGTCTTTTTCGCCGATGTGGCGGATAAGGATATCGGCGGGCAGTACCCGGTGCGTATAAGCTGCCATGACCTTGCGGTGGCTGTTGTAAAGCTCTATAGTCACGTCGGCCGTGTCCTTGGGCATGGGCACCAGAAAAACATTCTCAAACGATTTGCGCACAGTATGAGCCTCGGGATAGGACAGCCACTCCTGGAATAGCGTAGAGAAAGAGTTGCGGTAGATAACCTGCTGCGTGTGGTGGTCTCTCACGATAATCTGCCCATTGCCCTCAACCGGTACCTCCGACAGGCGCCGGGTCTTGCCATACCAGCCCGGCATGACGTTGAGTTGGTCGACTGCTATCTGCTGGGAGTCGGCATTCCCTGCAAAGTTATAGTCTATGCGCAGGGTCCGGTTGGTGAAAAACTGGCTGAACTCCTGGGCTGAGACCGTAAGACTGCTCAGCAAACAGACAACATAAACTGCAATATGTTTTGTGAACATGTAAGGTTGTAATTGAATTCCTGTTTGTTAATATACCCGCAAAGCGTCGCCTGCTTTTATCTGATAATTGGGCGAAAGATTATTCTTCCTGTACAGATACTTGAGCTGCATGCCGTATTTCTGCGATATGTAGTACATGCTCTCGCCCGGTTTAACGATGTGTAGTTGCTTCTTGTAGCGCTTTTCTGCTTTCTTGCGTTTCTTCTTCAGGTAGATGATGTCGCCATTGGACAGCACATCCTTTCTGTCGCGTTCATTGTATCTGGCCAATGCGCGGGCCGGTATTCCGACCTCTTCGGCTATCGACTTGAAGCTGTCTCCATCTCGTGCTATCAGGTAATAGTTCTTGTTGTACATGCGGATGGGGTGCAACTGGCGGGTCTGACCATCGACCCATACGGGCTGGTCGGTTCCGGAGCGCTTGGCCATGAACTTGTCGTAGCTGTTTGCCCTGTCGTATGTGTATAGTCTATACAGCTCAATAATCTCAATGAGTTTATCGGCATAGCGCGGATTTGTTGCGTATCCGCAGGCCTTCAAGCCTCTGGCCCAGCCCCTGTAGTCGGTTCTGTCCAGTTGGAACAGCCTGCTGTAACGGGGGCGTTGGCTCAAAAAACGGCTGTGGTCTTCGTAACTTTCATACGCATTATTGTATGCCCGGAAACATTCTCCGTAATCATCATCATTCTGGCTGATGGTTTGGCCGGTCCAGTCGTGGCATTTGATACCGAAATGGTTGTTGCCTTTTGTGGCCAGTTCGCTCAGTCCGGCGCCGCTTTCAAGTAGTCCTTGAGCCAACGTAATGCTGGCCGGAATACGGTATTTCATCATCTCCTCTATCGCCAAGTCTTTGTACTGATTAACGTAGGCTTGGTATTGCTGGTTCCATCTTATCTGCCCATAGAAGCATGAGCATGTAAAAATATACAGTAAAAGAATGAGATATCTCTTCATATTGACTTCAAGTGTTGTGATTGGCAAATTTAAGCAATAATGTTGTAATTGCTGAATGAAGCGCTTGAATTTTAAAGAATGTATAAGAATTTAACCAATTCATGTAAAAAATGTGAAAAGAGTGGGACGCTGATAATATCTTTACTATTTTTGTAAACACGTATGCAAACCATTAACGGATGAACACTAATACCAACATTATTATTGCGCTGGGTTCCAACATTGAGCAGGAGAGCAATATGGATTATGCCTTAGAGCTTTTAAGACGGCTCTTTGGGCACATCAGCGTGACTGACAAAATCTGGACGGAACCCATGGGGATGGAGGTGTCTGCCGACAAGTTTCTGAACTGCATCATCGTAACTGAATCCAAACATGGCTACGATCAGGTTTACAAAGCCATGAAGCAGATTGAACGCAAGGTAGGGAGCTACAAATCGGAAAGAAGAAGAGGCATCGTGAAAATTGATATCGACATTCTTAAATTTGGTAAATCAATTTACCATGCCAGCGACTGGGAGCGTCCCTACATCCAGCAACTGCTCAAACAGGTTCCCGTTGCACTCCTGGAATAACGGGCCATCAAAAAGAAATTTCACAAGCTGTACTTCCGTGATTTTTTACTATCTTTGCAGCAGCTTACGTGACGTAACGGGCAAAAGTCATCTGTTTTGTTGCTTGCTATGGATTTAACAGGAATCGTATATAATGAAGGATATTAAGAAAATTGTTCTTACCGGTGGTCCATGTGCCGGTAAGACAACGGCTTTGGTACGTGTCATCGAGCACTTTTCCAGCCTTGGCTTCAAAGTGTTTACCATCCCCGAAGTGCCGACTTTGTTCAGTCAGGCCGGCATGGATTACCTTACCGACAACCAGGCTTTTTTCTATGAAGGCGAAAAAGCTACACTCGAAATGCAGTTGGCACTTGAAGACAAGTTCCTGAAAATGGCCGAGCAATATCACGAGCCCTCATTGATTGTATGCGACAGAGGAGCCATGGACATTTCTGCCTACATGAAGCCGGAACTGTGGGAGCAGATAACAAAGGCCGTGGGTACCACCACCGCAGAACTGCGCGACCGGCGCTACGATGCCGTCCTGCATCTGGTGTCGGCTGCCGATGGTGCAGAACAGTTTTATACAACGACCAACAACAAGCAGCGAACGGAAGGACTTGAGCTCGCCCGCCTGCTGGACAAGAAAGTAATTGAGGCCTGGACAGGCCATCCGCACTTGCGGGTAATCAACAATCATGAGGACTTTGACAACAAACTGAACCGTGTTCTGAAAGAAATCTCCAATGTTCTTGGCATTCCGCAACCCATTGACGAGGAGCGGAAGTATATCGTGGAGGTTGTTGGAGACATACCCGACAGCATCGACAGCGAAATAACACAAACCTATCTGGTGGCCGAACCGGATTGTGAAGTCCGCCTCCGCAAGCGTGCCTGGCAGGGAAAAGACGTCTATGTGCACACCACCAAGAAGAAACTGTCGGACAAAGAGCAGTTGGAAACCGAGCGACAAATCAACAAGAACCTTTATGTCTCGCTGCTGCAACAGGCCGACCCGTACCGTCAGACCATTCAGAAAATGAGGCGGAGCTTTATCTGGAAGGGGCAGTATTTTGAACTCGATACCTTCCAAAGACCCATTAGCGGACTCACCATCCTGGAAACCAAGGGGGTGACTCAGCACGAGTCGGTCAAGTTTCCTCCATTTCTGAAGGTGTTGGAAGACATTACCGGCAATACGAAATATTACAATTATAACATTGCCATCAAGGGTAGATAAGGGCAGGAGACCAATCACGGAACTGCTGCCCGTAAGAACCAAGAGAACGAATGGCATGCTCCTCTAAGGTGTAAGTTCTGATTTCAAACCTCGAAATCAGAGCTTACACCTTATTATATTATAGCACTCAGGGAGCTACAGCATCTTGCTCTTGTCGATGATGGTTATCCTTTTGCCGTTTACCTTAATCGCCCCATCCCGCTCGAATTCTGCCAAAGCCCTTATGAGCGAGAACTTCTGGATTCCAAACGAGTCGGCTATCTCCTGCCGCGAACGCTCCAGCACGACCTCATTCGTCTGTTGCTCCCTGGCTCGTTGCAGCAACAGCGTTGCCACTTTCTCCCGAACAGAGAACAAACTGAGAAATTTCATCTTCTCGGTAAGGAACACATCAATGTTTGACAGCACGCGAATAAAGTTCATTCTGATTTTCTCATCGGTGTTAATCAGTTCCGTTAAGACGGCAGGCTGCATGCGAAAGACTTCTGCAGGCGAGTCGGTTTCAACGCTTACGGGCATGGCGTTGTCCTTTGAAAAGATAAACGCCGGAGCCACGAGATTGCCTTCGCGCAGCCGGCTTACTTCCACCTGCTTGCCCGACATGGAGGTCATGCGGCACACCAGGCTGCCTTTCAGCACGATGTCGGCATACTTGCAGGGCATGCCGGCCAGCGCATAGATGTCGTTCTTGCCATAACTCACTATCCGATAGTGCTTCCCCAGCAGGCTCATCTCTATCTCCACAGGCGTCATTCCGGCAAAAAGCGGACACTTGCCCAGTACATTCCGTATGTAGTTTTCCATTCTTTCGCATTTATATTCCATGCAAAAATAGCAAATTCTGTGCGCTAACAGAGGTTTTAACGCACTTTAACCACGTGCCGGTAACATTTGTTGCCACTGCTATGGCCAAGAAGCAATACCTTTGCTGCATCATTTTAAAACAAGAAAGAACATGAACCAAAGCAACATCCCGTTCCGGACATGGGACCTTGATTTACTGACAGACTATGTACTCAAGTTCCATCACCGTAACACCCGCAAGTATGGGGCGCTTCTGCTCAAACGCCTCATGACTTTGGGTGAGCATCATCACGAGTTGGATAAGGTAACAGACCACTTCCGCAACAGCATTCAAGACCTCGACACCCACTGCATGAAAGAGGAGAACGTGCTCTTTCCGTACATACTGGAGCTTTATGCCGCCTCTGAACTGAACCAGAAAATTCAGCCTTTCCATTGCGGTTCGATAGAGTTTCCCATTCACGCCATGATGGAAGACCACAGCGACGAGTTGAGCCGCCATCAGCGTATCGAAGAACTGACCAACGGCTATCAGGCTCCGGCCGGCAGTGAAGAAGAATACCAGCAAGTGCTCGATGCCCTCAAGCAGTTCAGGGGTTATATGGAAGAACACATTTATGTAGAAAACGAGATTTTGTTTCCACGTGCATTGCAGTTGGAAGCAAAGCATACAGTTACATTGACATGCAGATAAAAACCAAGCGAGTTTACGATGAACCGGCACCCGAGGATGGCTACAGGGTGCTTGTAGACCGCCTCTGGCCGCGTGGCTTGAGCAAGGACAAAGCGCGCATTGTCTGGTGGCCAAAACAAATAGCACCGAGCACGGAATTGCGGAAGTGGTTTGGCCATGCACCCGAACGGTTCGACGAGTTCGCAGCCCGTTACCGTTCAGAGCTGGCTGCCAATCCCAAGTTCGAGGAGTTCAGACAAGGGCTGGCCGCCCATCCCGTCGTCACACTTCTGTATGCCGCCCACGACACAGCCCATAACCAGGCCGTCGTATTGCAGCAAATGCTGATGCAACGGTGAGGCTATGGCGGGATAACAGCAGGGCTGGCGGCGTGCCTTTTGGCTGTATCAGAAAAAATGATTACCTTTGCAAGTTCAAAGTGTGATTATGAATAGTACCCGGTTTTTATCCATCCTGCTCGTTGCGTGCTTGACTTTGCCACTCGCGGCAAAGCCGATTCCGGAAGACGGTCCGCTCACAATAGACTACAAACTGCAGGCCTTGGGACAGCGATTGCTGCAAGGCAAGCAAGGCAGCATTGTGGCTATAGTTCCTGCTACTGGCGAAGTAAAGTGCATGGTCAGCCGAACGGCACTGGCCGACTCCATCAACCGCGCCATCGAGGTGGCTTATTCGCCGGGTTCTACCTTCAAGACTGCCCAGACGCTTACACTGCTTTCGGAGAACATTATCACCCCCGAGACCCAGTTCTCCTGCCACAAAGGCTTCTGGAAAGATAACCTGCACATAGGTTGCCATGTACACCATTCTCCGCTCAAGCTCATCGGCGCCATAGCCCACTCGTGCAACTCGTATTTCTGCAAGTCGTTCATGGCCATGATAAAAAACCGCACCCGCTATAAAAACAAGCTGGAAGCGGTTGATACCTGGCACGATTACATGACGAGCATGGGGTTGGGCCGGCCGCTCGGTATCGACCTGCCGGGCGAGCAGGGCGGCCTTGTGCCCAACGCCGCGTTGCTGGAAAAGCAATTCAGCGGCCGCTGGAACGAGAGCTCCATCATGTGGTTGGGAATGGGGCAGGGCGAAATTATGACCACGCCGCTGCAACTCTGCAACCTTGCAGCAATGATTGCCAATCGCGGCTTTTATTACATTCCGCACATACACCAGCCTACTGCCGCCGCTCCGCTCGACAGTACGTACACCTCCAGGCACCTGTGTAAGGCCACGCCGCAATCGCTCGAAACCGTCATTGCAGGCATGCGGGAGGCCGTAGTAAGCGGAACTTGCAAGATGATAGACAACGGCAACTATCAGATATGCGGCAAAACGGGAACAGCCGAGAACCCCGGCGAAGACCATTCCATCTTCATCGGCTTCGCTCCCATGGACGTTCCGCAGATTGCCATATCCGTTTATATCGAGAACGGAGGCTTCGGAGCCGACTTAGCAGCACCCCTGGCAGCGCTTATGATGGAGCAATACATAACCGGAAAACTATCCGAACGCTCGGAGCGCAAGGTAAAGCAATGGGAAAACTACTTTGTACTGCCTACCATCATCGAGGACGAAGCCGATGAATTTGAGGAAGTTCCGGGTGCCGAATAGCACCGGGTAAACCGGTTCCTCCGCACCATTACCGGTAAGTCATGCCTCCCCCGGCAGGTATGTCGTATTGCTTTCTGCAGCGGGTTCTGCCCTTCCGACAGCGTTGCCTGGCAGCTACGTAAATGTGTCTTTATATCATTGCCACACGCAAGTTTATCCCCCTGAATTTTTGAAAGCGGAATCTAACATTTCCGGAGGTGCCATTCAACAGCCTTGAAGGTGCCATTCAACAGCCTTGAAGCTATCCTTCAACGACCTTGAAAGTACTGTCTGCAAAAAAGTATCGTGTGGAAAACGGTTCGTAGTGCATACATTCAACTTTGCCGATTAGGAAATTTTCTTAAAATGATGCACTTTTCTTAGCTCGCTTTAAAATCAACAAAAAGACTTTAAAGTTGCACCCCAAAAGAGAATAAAAGGAGGAGCGGGCGCGTTTGTTTTGTGTAGAACCAACGAAATGTGCCTATGAATTATCGTCATTTTAAAGACTTTGGCGCTTATGCCAAGAATATATCGGAATTGATTTGGAACTATATTACGCACCGCGACTTGTTCCCCCATAATGCCAAACTGGCCATACAGCCGGATATAAACGAAGTGATTATAGAGAATCCTGACGAATGCAGGAACTGTGACTTCTATGAGCTGCGCAACTTCATCAGCATAACAGAGCAGGGAGGGCTCATTCCCAACGAGGCTGCCATCAGGATTCTGGCTAACAGATATTATCCGGCTACCATGTAGGGAGGAACTGAAAAATCCCGGAACGACCTTTACCGTTCCGGGATTTTACTTGTTTTGGGATTAATCGCGCAGGCATTTATCCAGTTCGGTAACTATGGCCTGCTTGTCGAGATGCTGCCCAATGAAGACCAGCTTCTGCATGCGGTCGCCGTAGTTCTCGTCCCAATCCTTGCGTACTGATGGGTTTTTCTCCATGAATTGGGCCAGTTCATCCTTTGGCATGGTGGCAAACCATTGCCCGGCATTACGCAGGTTGACCTGCTTACCGGCCTGTTCGAAAACATAGCAGGTTTCGGTTTCGTCTCTGAAATAGCAGATGCCCTTGCACCGAATAACGCTCTTGGGCCACTTGGTGGCTACGAATTCGTCGAACCGACTTAAGTCGAAAGCCGGCCTGCGGGTGTAGACAAAGGTCTCGATGCCATACTCCAAAGCCTCTCCCGACTCCTCGTTCTCCAGGTCTTCGTCGCCCTCAACGGCTTCAATCCAAGCTGCCGAGGTGGCTACTTTCTCAAAATCGAACATGTGAGTGTTGAGTATCTTGTCCAACTCCACGTTACCATAGTCGCATTCTATAATCTCCGCCTTGGGCTGCAGTGAGCGGATGATGCCGCGAAGTTTGCTCAAGTCGGTCTTGTCAATATCTGAAGCCTTGTTGAGCAGTACGATGTTGCAAAACTCTATCTGCTGAATGAGGAGGTTCTCGATGTCGTCCTCTTCTATATTCTGCTTCTTCAGGTCGTTTCCATTGGCAAACTCATCGCGCATACGGACAGCATCAACGATGGTAACGATGCTGTCGAGTTTGGCTATTCCGCCTTTAATGTATTTCGGACCCATGGTAGGGTAGGTGCTGATGGTTTGGGCGATGGGGGCAGGTTCGCAGATGCCGCTGGCCTCAATGACGATATAGTCGAAGCGCTGCATGCGGGTAATCTCGCTCAACTGCTGGACCAAGTCCATTTTCAAGGTGCAGCAGATGCAGCCGTTCTGCAGAGCAACCAGGCTGTCGTCCTTTTGTCCAACAACTCCTCCTTGCTCTATGAGGCTTGCATCGATGTTTACTTCGCCGATATCGTTGACGATGACGGCGAACTTAATGCCCTTGTTGTTGGACAGAATTCTGTTTACGAGTGTGGTTTTGCCGCTGCCCAGATAGCCTGTAAGCAGCAAAACGGGTATTTCCTGAACTTTCATATTACATTGTTAATTTATGGATTGCAAAGATAACGCAAGTTTTTAACACTGGCAAATCCAGCAAGTTAATTATGTTGACATCACACTCTGATGCGTGAAAAAAGACTAACAGATTTGGGTCTTACATTCTTTTGACTTATATTTGTAACTCACTCTAAAGATTATACGCATGAAGAAGATAGTTGCTTTTGTCCTTTTTACGATGGTGAGTATCGGCCTGAACGCCAAGGGTGGCAACTTTGAAGCCAAGCGTGACGTGCTGCCCGGCGGGTACAACTTCTGGGTCTATACTCCCGATGACTACGATGCACAAGGGCATCCGCTGCCTTTAATCATCTTTCTGCACGGTGCAAGCCTCTGTGGTAACAACCTCGACCGGGTACTGAGGTACGGAACCTTGGACGCAATCGAGAAGGGCAAGATTATTCCGGCACTGGTAGTGGCACCTCAAAACCCCGGTGGAGCGTGGAATCCGGATAAGATTAACGACATGCTGCAATGGATGGAAGCTCACTACCGGGTAGATGCGTCGCGTATATATGTGCTCGGCATGAGCCTTGGAGGCTACGGAACGCTTGACTTTGCAGGCACTTATCCCGACAAGATTGCCGCTGCCATGGCTCTGTGCGGTGGCTGTACGCTGAAGAACCAGCAAAACTTAGGCCGCGTGCCTCTGTGGATTATCCACGGAACTGCAGACAAGGCAGTGGGCGTAAACGAGTCGAAAGCCGTGGTGCAAGGGCTGCAGAAAGCGGGGAACGACAAACTGCTGCGTTACGACTGGATAAAAGGCGGCAGCCACGGGCTGCTGGCTCGCCTGTTCTACATGCAGAAAACGTACGACTGGCTCTTTGCTCATTCGCTGAAAGACCGGCCGAGGGGCGTTGACCGCAGTTTCGAGATAGACCGCGAAGACATAGCCCGTACCTATCAGGAGCTCAAGTTCCAGCCTGATATGTACGAAAACGACTGACCCTGGCAGTCCTCAGTTCTCGGTCTGCCTGCCGCGGGTCTCCCGGTTGCGCCTACTCCGTATAGTTGTGGTCTATCAGCAGGTGATAGTTGTAAGCAGGCAGAACGGCCTTCAGATGGCCCGTGAGATGTTCCATGAATGCCGCATCGTCGTGCACTTCATCATCCGGTACAACGTCCAGAGTAACCACTTTGGTGTCCTCGTAGAAGTAAAACGCATGCACTTCTACAACGTGTTCGTGCCCGTAAACGGTCTTCATGACCTTTTGTTGTATGTCTGCCAACTCTCCTTGGGTATTGACCGCATAGATACCAACGGTGGCTATGATGCCGTATTTCTCCATCAGCTGCTCGGTAATCTTGCGCGTCAGGCGGTGTATCTGCCGAGCGGACATGGTGTCGAGTACGTTGATGTGCAGCGAACCTATAATGGTTTGGGGGCCGTAATAGTTCAGTGTAACGTCGAAAACTCCATTCACCTCGTCGAAGCTCATTACCTCTTCTTTTATCCGGCGGACAAAATCGGCCGAAATGCTCTTGCCGAGCAGCTCGCTTACCGGCGAACTGAGCATGTCCACACCGGCCTTGACAACAACCAGCGATATCAGCGTTCCGAAGATGCCATCTAAGTTAACGTGCCACACCAGCATGACAACAGCCGAGAGTAGAGTGGCTATCGTGACGAAAGCATCAAATATGGCATCGGCTCCGCTGGCAATAAGCGAGTCGCTCTGCAGCTTCTTTCCCTTGTTCTTTACATACCGGCCAAGCACCAGCTTTACCAAAACGGCGGTAATGATAACCGTGAGCGTGAGCGTAGAGTAGGTGGGGGTAGAGGGATTGAAAATCTTCTTAACCGACTCGGCGAACGATGTTACGCCTGCCATGAGTACAATGATGGAGATGATAATGGCCGAAAAGTACTCTATCCGGCCTTATCCGAACGGATGCTTCCTGTCCGGATGGCGCTCTGAGAGCTTGGTGCCAACGATGGTTATGACACTTGCCAGGGCGTCGCTCAGGTTGTTTACGGCATCCATGACAATGGCTATAGAGCTTGCAAGCAGTCCTACAACGGCCTTGAAGGCCGCCAGGAGCACGTTGGCCGCTATGCCCACTACGCTTGTACGGATAATTTCCTTATTCCTGTCCATGTTGTAAGGTTTGGCCGGTAGTCAAGGTCTGCAGCTCTGCCGGCAGCTGAATACAGCCCGCGTGTATCTGTTCCAAGAGCTGCTGGCCCTTCTTGGTCAGGTTAAAACGCTGGCACCGGCTGTCCTCCTTGCATGCACGGCGCCTTATGCACGCCGATTTTTCGAGAGAAGCTATCACCTTTGAGGCATTTGAGCGCGTGAGACCAAGCTCGTCGGCAATCTCGCCCGACAGGAGGTTAGCTTTCTCTGAAAGCACACACAGCAACATAGCCTCATTCATGTTGATGCCTACTGTCTTTTCAAGTTCGGCTTCGAATGAGGCTATGGCCCTGTATATGTCTCTGATGCTACAAATACATTGGGTGTCCATGAGCTTATTTCAAGAGTGTCTCTTTGATAATCTGCTCAAACTGCGCCTTGTTAAGCGCGCCCACCTGCATTTGCGGTTTGCCCTCTTTAGGTATGAAGAGCAACGACGGGATGGAACGGATGCCAAAGAGGGCAGCCAGCTCCTGCTGCTTGTCAACGTCAACTTTGTACACGTCGAGCTTGCCTTCGTAATCGCCGGCCAGTTCTTCCAGGATGGGAGCCGTGGCCTTGCAGGGACCGCACCAGGTTGCATAAAAATCGATGATGGCGGGCTTGTCGCCCTCAAATACCCACTTGTCGGGATTCTTCTCGAAATCCATTACTTTCTTCTTGAATTCCGCTACGGTCAGTTCTGTTGGTTTCATTTTCTTATTCTCCTTTTTGTTTGTTGTTGTTACTTGTGCTTGAGCCGGCTTTGGTGTGCCGGATTTCTGTGTGCATGAGCCAAAGGTCAGCAGGCCTAAGGCGGCAGTCAGAATTATATTTGCGTTCATTGCGCTTTGCGTTTACAGTTTGAATATTTCCTTTATCTTCTCTTCCAGCTGTTGCCGGTTCATTGTTCCGAGCATGAGAACAGGCTCTGCACCGGCCTGGGCAAACAGCAGTGTGGGGATGGTACGGATGTTGAACTTGCTCTCCAGCTCCGGACTGGCCTCAATGTCGGCCTTGTAAAAGTCAGCAACCTGGCCGTACTTGCCGGCCAGCTCTTCAAAGATAGGAGCTAAAGCCGTGCAGTAACTGCACCACGGAGCATAGAAATCTACAATGGCCGGCTTGCTGCCTGCGAACGTAAAGTCTTTGAGCGAGCCCGCACCTACCAACTTCTCGAACTCTTTATGATTAATCTCTTTAGCATTCATCATATTCAATCGTTATGGTTGTTGTTATTTATTTCCTTTGGAAAACAATGCAAAGATAGCTTATTTTGGCTTTACCAACAAATTTCCAAGGGAAAACACATGCTCTTATAACATGCTTTAACCAAAACGGGCGGTCGTTAACATTTTCCTAAGGAAAAGAAAATAAGCAGACTGTTTCAAGCCATCTCTGTGGGGAAAGACAGCATGCCTGGGCACAAAAATCGGTAGCACAGGTGCTTGAAACAGTTTTGGCAGCATGCTGAATGGTTGACTCGGGAGCTTCCGACACTTGTCGCATAATCATTCGACAAGTGTCGCACGATCGTGCGACAAGTGTCGAAAGTTCCTGAAGGCATCAGTCAAGGTAGCTTTAGCATATTATTCAGATGATTCTGACCAAAGTATTGGCAAGGAGCTACGCACACAAGGCGGTGCCATTATATATAATAATGTGGAAAACTGCTTGGAGGCAAGCCTGAAACTTGGCGCTCATTTTGCCGGCGGCACTGGCGGTTAGGGGTTAAATTCCTTTATCTTGGCCATAAAGATGGCACCGTATTTATTGGCTTTAAACTCGCCAATGCCCGGTACTTGCAGAAATTCATCCATAGTATTGGGTCTGCGCACGGCCATTTCCTGCAACACCTTGTCGCTGAAGACGATGTAAGTGGGCAGTCCCTGAGCCTGAGCCAACGCAGTGCGAACTTGGCGCAAGGCCTCGAAAAGACCCTTGGAAGCGGGAGAGAGTGATGGATTTGAAGGCTGAGGTTTGGTTAAATGAACTTCGGGAAACAGGTTTTGCGAAGTCGCATTGCGTCTGGCAGCCCTGTCGTTACCTTGAGCTATGCCGGCCGGGCGGGGCTTGCTGTCAGCTGCTTTGGCAAGTCTGGCCGTCGTGCGGCCAAAAAGCACATCGCGGCCGGCATCGGTCAGTTTGAGTATTCCGCCCAAATCGTAGCGCAATTCGTAAAATCCCATCTGCAACATCTGCACCATGTAGTCGCGCCATTCGGCCATGGAAATGTCTCTTCCGGCACCGAAAGTCTTCAATTTGTCGTAGGCGCATCTGGTTATCGTGTGCGATCGGTGGCCGCAGAGTATGTCTATTATGGTTCCGGTTTTGGCTTGCTCGTTGGTTCGGGCTATCGCACTGAGCGCTTTCTGCACAATCTCGGTACCGTCAATCTTCTGTTTCGGATGCAGGCACACATCGCAGTTGCCGCAATCGTGATTGTATTGCTCGCCGAAATAGTTCAGCAGTATGCGCCGCCGGCATACGCTGCTGGTGGCATACTCCTTCATGCGCTGCAGCTTCTCGATATTGATGGCTCGCTGCTCACTGTCTTCGGCAAAGCGCGAAAGCTGATACATATCGCCGGGAGAGTAGAACAGCAGCGTGTCTGCCGGTGCCCCGTCACGGCCTGCACGGCCTATTTCCTGGTAGAAACTCTCAATGCTTTTGGGCAAGTTATAATGCACTATCCAGCGAATGTTGCTCTTGTCAATCCCCATGCCAAAGGCTATCGTGGCGCACACAACCTGCAACTTGTCTTCCTTGAAGAGGTTCTGCACCCGCGCACGCTCCGCCGCACTCATGCCTGCATGATAGGCCGCGGCATTCACATTGCCATGCAGAAGCTCGGTGGCAACGGTTTCCGCAGTCTTTCTGCTTAAGCAGTAGATAATGCCGGCGTCGCCCGGATGGAGACGG
Organism: Prevotella sp. kh1p2; assembly: GCF_900111525.1. Classification (NCBI taxonomy): domain Bacteria; kingdom Pseudomonadati; phylum Bacteroidota; class Bacteroidia; order Bacteroidales; family Prevotellaceae; genus Prevotella; species Prevotella sp. kh1p2. The sequence goes on along the minus strand of NZ_FOHY01000019.1, from coordinate 14,846 downwards.
ATGTAGTGGTTGATGATTTTCAGTTTGGCCGCTTTTCGGGTTTCGTAGTTCACGGCAAGCGAGAGATTGGGGCGGTCAAACGAGGATACATAGGTCTTGCCGTTCAGCTTCAGCTGCCGGATGATGTCCTGACGGGTTATTTTGTCGGCCGTTGCCGTTAAGGCCACAACGGGCACGTGGGGATAAGTTTTTTTCAAAATGCCCAACTGCGAATATTCAGGACGGAAGTCGTGCCCCCACTGACTGATGCAGTGGGCTTCGTCAATGGCAAAAAGGCTTATCTTTATTTCGTTGAAAAGAAATGGCAATTCGGCTATCAGCGTCTCGGGAGAAACGTAGATGAGCTTCAGGTCTCCGGCCTGGCACTTGCGCCGAATACTTACCCGCTCGTTCATACTGTTGCCGCTGTGCAATGCTGCCGCCGGAATATCGTTGGCCACAAGCGCCTGTACTTGGTCGTGCATGAGGCTGATAAGCGGCGAAACCACTACGGCCGTACCCGGCAAGACGAGGGCGGGAATTTGGTAGCAAAGGCTTTTTCCGCCGCCTGTAGGCATGAGCACCATGCAGTCTTTGCCGGCTATAATGTCACCGATGATTTCCTGCTGATTGTTTCGGAAGGATGAGTAGCCATAATATTTCTTGAGAATGTCAGTTATGTTCATTGCTATAATTTTGACACAAAGTTACACTATTCTTGCAAAAAAGTTATGTAAAAACTTGAAGAATTAAAAATAAATCCTTAATTTTGCATGTTAAAAGGAAGAATACAGTTTTTTAGCATTATTATATGGCGAAGTATAACTTAACAGAGAAGAAAGAGAAAGAGGCAGCCTACCGTACTCTGGTAAGCCCAAAGTTGATGGATGAACTCGAGGAAAAAATCAACGACATTGTCTTAATTCACAAGAAATATAAAGACAAGAACTATTCTGCCAAGCGCTTGGCAGAAGATCTTGGCACGAATACCCGCTACATATCGGCTGTGGTGAACGTGAGATTTCACATGAATTATACCTCATTCGTAAACCAGTATCGTATCCGCGAGGCCATGTCACTCTTGGTAGACAAGCGCTACCAGGGTCTGAACATGGAGGATATCTCCGATATGGTAGGGTTCTCGAACCGCCAGTCGTTCTATGCGTCGTTCTACAAATTGAACGGTTGTACGCCCCGTGACTACAAGATACGGCACCTGGCTCAGCACCCGTCACTTACGGAGAAACCGCACAAGCGTGGACGCAGGCCCGGTTCGAAAAACAAAGCAAAGTCTACTACAGAAGCATAACGGATAGATGACAGAAGGAGATTTCAAGTATTCGGACGAGCACTTTGCTGACATTCAGCTGTTAAGATATCGCCTGAAAGGTTTTGAAAATCTTACTACACAACAAAAGGCATACATCTACTATCTTGCTAAGGCCACCTTGTGCGGTCGTGACATTACCACCGACCAGTTTGGCCGTTACAACCTCCTGATACGTAAAACGCTGGAGGCTGTGTATGAAGACTACCAGGGTTCTCGCAATCAAAATGATTTCAGGGCTTTAGAGACTTATCTGAAAAGGGTTTGGTTCTCCAATGGCATCTATCATCATTATGGTTGCGAGAAATTTGTTCCCGGATTTTCGGAGCGTTTCCTGCGCGATGCCGTTTGCGGAATAAAAGCTGATAAGCTCCCACTTGATAACAACGAGACTGCCGATGAGCTGTGTGACAGGATTTTTCCGGTTATATTTGATGCCGATGTACTGCCTAAACGCGTTAACCAAACGGCGGGGGAGGACTTGGTTATTACCTCTGCATGCAATTTCTATGAAGGAGTAAGCCAGCAGGAGGTTGAGGATTATTACGCCTCGCAAAAGGATTTATCGACTGCAAACCAACCTTCGTGGGGGCTAAACTCCAAACTGGTAAAGCGCAACGGCAAAGTATTTGAAGAAAAATGGACCGCTGACGGGCTGTATGGCAAGGCCATCAAGCAAATAGTATGCTGGCTGACCAGAGCCGCCGAAGTTTGTGAAAACGCCCAGCAGGAAAAGGTTATCAATCTTCTGATAAGATATTATCAAACAGGTGATTTGCATCTTTTTGATGAATACTCCATTGAATGGCTGAAGGAACAGGACGGACAGGTTGATTTTATCAATGGGTTCATCGAAGTTTATGGTGACCCATTGGGCATAAAAGGTTCTTGGGAGGGACTTGTGGAATACAAGGATATGGATGCAACCCGCCGAACCCGCACCATCAGCGAGCAAGCACAGTGGTTCGAAGACCACAGTCCGGTGGACGCCCGCTTCAAGAAGAAAACAGTAAGGGGAGTTACCGCTAATGTTATATGTGCTGCGATGCTCGGTGGAGACGAATATCCGGCAAGTGCCATCGGCATCAACCTGCCTAATGCAGAATGGATTAGGGCTCAGTATGGCTCTAAAAGCGTTACTATCGGAAATCTGACTGAAGCATATAACAAAGCTGCCAAGGGCAATGGCTTCCTCGAAGAGTTTGTTGTAGACTCTGAAACGATTGATCTGATAAACAAATACGGTGAGCTTTGCGACGACCTGCATACTGATTTGCACGAGTGCTTGGGGCATGGCAGCGGGCAACTGCTGCCCGGCACCGATCCTGATGCACTGAAAGCTTACGGCAGTACCATAGAGGAAGCCCGGGCAGACTTGTTCGGTCTCTATTATATTGCGGATGAAAAGATGCTGGAATTGGGGCTTGTCCCAAATAAAGAAGCCTATCAGTCACAATATTATACCTACATGATGAACGGACTGATGACGCAACTTGTTCGCATCGAAGAAGGTCAGCAGATAGAAGAGGCTCACATGCGCAACCGGTCGCTGATAGCTTATTGGGCGCTGGATAAAAGCAAAGAAAGCCGTGCCGTGGAGATTGTGAAAGGCACGAACGGAAAATCGTATGTCCAAATCAATGACTTCCAAATGCTTCGGGAATACTTTGCAGAAGAGCTGACAGAAATACAGAGGATTAAGAGTGAGGGTGACTTTGAGGCTGCACGCATGCTTGTAGAGAGATACGGTATCAAAATCAATGCCGAGTTACATAAGGAAGTGAAGACGCGATACACAAAACTGAACATTGCGCCTTACAAGGGCTTTATCAATCCACGTATGCTTCCGGTGTATGATAAGAATGGGATGATAATCGATATCAAACTGGACTATACGGAAACATATACACAGCAAATGTTGCGTTACTCCAAAGAATACGGATTGTTATGACAGAAGATATACACGAAAAAGTACAGGAAATCAAGCGTTCATTCCGTTTCGTGATGAGCGGCCCAACGGCCCAATCCATGCGCAGCAAAGGTTTAGATTACAAAATCAATTGGGGCATCCCAGTTCCGGAGTTGCGGCAGATGAGCAAGAAGTATGGTAAAAACTACGAATTGGCCATTGAACTGTGGAAAGAAGACATCAGGGAATGTAAGATTCTGGCCACACTCATCATGCCGGCCGACCAGATGCCGGCTGAAGTAACGGATATCTGGATGGAGCAAACGCACACTATTGAGTTGGCCGAAATGGCAGCCTTCAATCTTTATCAGCACTTGGACTATGCCCCGATGTTGGCATACAAATGGATGGCATCAGATGTGGAATTGCAACAAATCACAGCCTATAACATCCTGTCGCGCCTTTTCATGAGTGGCAGAGAACCCAACGAGCGCGGTATCAACGAGTTTCTTGACCAGGTAACAGTCGCCTTGCAAGGGACAAGCACATCGTTGAAACATGCTGCCTACAACAGTTTGCTGCGCTTCTCGGAACTTGGCTTGATGTATGAGCGGGTTGCAAAGTCTGCCTGCAAGCGCTGTGGACTTGATTTACTGTAATCTGTCGGCCTTTACACTCCATTTTATCAAAATAACTGCTTTATTTAGTTTTTTTCAATTTCTGATTGCTCAAATATGACCAAAATGTAGTAATTTTGTGCATTAAGAAGTATAATTTCTAAATGAAGAATGACATCTTTGTAACCGTACGGCAAATTCTGGACTCGTATCTTGAGGTAAACAACCATCGCAAGACACCGGAAAGGTATGCTGTACTGAAAGCTGTGTACAGTATGAAGGGTCATTTTTCGTTGAAAGAATTAAGTCATCAATTAGAGGAAAACAATTTTTTGGTGAGCCGTGCAACCCTCTACAACACGATGAAGCTCTTCCAGGAGCTGCGTCTGGTGATTTGTCACAGGCTTCAGGGCATCACCAAGTATGAAGCATGCTATAATAAGGACAGCCATTGTCATCAGATTTGTACGATTTGCGGTAAGGTTGTTGAGATAGAGGCTCCAAATATTCTGCAGGCTTTAGAGGACACAAAACTGAAGCGTTTCCGCAAAGATGGCTTTGTGTTGTACGTCTATGGCGTATGCAGTACGTGCCAAGCAAAAATCACGCGAAAGAAAACTCTCGTGAAAAGAAAATATTAATAAATCAATAGAAATGAACACAGGAAAAGTTGATGTCCTGCTCGGATTGCAGTGGGGCGATGAAGGTAAAGGCAAAGTTGTTGATGTGCTGACCCCTCACTATGATGTCGTTGCACGCTTTCAAGGAGGCCCTAACGCTGGTCATACACTGGAATTTCAAGGTCATAAGTATGTTCTGCGCAGCATTCCTTCCGGTATCTTTCAGGGCGGAAAAACAAACAGCATCGGTAATGGTGTGGTTCTGGCACCCGACTTGTTCATGGAAGAAGCCAAAGAACTGGAAAAAAGTGGCCACGATCTTAAGTCCATTCTTCATATCTCTAAAAAAGCCCACCTCATCATGCCCACACACAGAATATTGGATCGTGCCTACGAGGCTGCCAAAGGCAAAGACAAGGTTGGCACTACGGGAAAAGGCATCGGCCCGACATATACCGACAAAGTGAGCCGAAATGGTCTTAGGGTAGGTGATATCACCAATGGATTCAGCGACAAGTATGCAGCTCATAAGGCTCGCCACATGCAAATGCTCAAGGCTCTTGGCTGGTCAGACTTCGAGGGATTTGAGGAAGTGGAGCAGAAGTGGATGCAAGGAGTTGAATATCTTCGTCAATTTCAGTTGGTAGACAGTGAACACGAACTCAACAACCTGCTGCGCAGCGGCAAGAGCATTCTCTGCGAAGGAGCCCAGGGAACCATGTTGGATGTCGATTTTGGCAGCTATCCTTTTGTTACTTCTTCCAATACGATATGTGCCGGCGCATGTACAGGGCTGGGAGTCGGCCCCAATAAGATTGGTAATGTATTCGGAATAATGAAAGCCTACTGTACCCGGGTGGGTGCCGGTCCGTTCCCAACCGAGCTCTTTGACGAAACCGGCGCTGCCATTCGTAACATCGGTCACGAGTACGGGGCAGTAACAGGCCGCGAGCGCAGGTGCGGCTGGATTGATCTGGTGCAGTTACGCTACAGCATTATGATTGACGGCGTAACCAAGTTGATTATGATGAAGAGCGACGTTCTCGACAGCTTTGAAACCATCAAAGCCTGTGTGGCCTATAAGCTGAAAGACGGCAGCCTGACTACAGAACTGCCTTATGAGATTGATGATGTAGAACCGGTTTACAAAGAGTTCCCCGGATGGAAAACTGATATGACGAAGTTTACTCATCAAGAACAGTTCCCCGAGGCTTTCAACAACTACGTCAAATTTCTAGAAGACTATCTGGAAACTCCAATCTGCATTATTTCCATTGGCCCGGATCGTGAACAGACCATTGTCATCAAATAAAAATAGATTATTAATATATAGTAAACAAATATGTCACAGAAACCATCCATCCCAAAGGGTACAAGAGACTTTGGCCCAGAGGAGATGGCAAAAAGAAACTATATCTTCAACACCATTAAGGATGTGTATGCCCTCTACGGATTCCAACAGATAGAAACTCCTGCCATGGAAACCCTGCACACGTTGATGGGTAAGTATGGAGAGGAAGGCGACAAACTGTTATTCAAGGTTCTTAATTCAGGAGATTATCTGAACAAAGTAACCGACGAGGAACTAAGAGGTCGCAACCCGCTCCACCTGGCAACAAAACTGTCAGAGAAAGGGCTGCGCTACGATCTCACCGTACCTTTCGCCCGCTATGTCGTTATGCACCGAGACGAGCTTCAGATGCCCTTCAAGCGCTATCAAATTCAACCTGTTTGGCGTGCCGACAGGCCGCAGAAGGGTCGCTACAGAGAGTTCTACCAGTGTGATGCCGATGTGGTGGGATCCGACTCCTTGCTTAATGAAGTCGAGCTCATGCAGATTGTTGACACCGTCTTTTCTAAATTCGGAATACGCGTTCAGATAAAGATTAACAACCGTAAGATACTAACAGGCATAGCAGAAACAATAGGTGCGAGCGACAAAATAGTCGACATAACGGTTGCGATAGATAAACTGGAGAAAATAGGAATAGCCCAGGTGAACGAAGAACTGCGTGCCGACGGCCTCTCCGAAGAAGCTATAACTAAGCTGCAGCCCATCATTTCATGCCAAGGAACTAACGAAGAGAAGCTGTCTATCATATCCGGAGTGTTGAAGAACTCCGAAGTAGGCCTGAAAGGTATAGAGGAAACCAAGTTCATTCTCTCCACGCTACAAGCCGTGGGACTGAAGAACGAAATCCAGTTCGACCTTACTCTGGCGCGTGGTCTGAATTACTACACCGGCGCTATTTTTGAAGTAAAGGCGCTCGACACGCCAATGGGCAGTATCACCGGTGGCGGCCGTTACGACAACCTGACCGGAATTTTCGGCATGCCGGGACTGAGCGGCGTCGGCATCAGCTTCGGAGCAGACCGCATTTACGACGTTCTGAACGCGCTCAACCTATATCCCACCGAGGCAGTAAACACCACCCAGGTTCTGTTCATCAACTTTGGCGAGACCGAAGCAGCCTACTGTCTGCCCATTATCTCTAAGGTCCGTCAGGCTGGCATACGTGCAGAACTGTATCCGGACAATGCTAAAATGAAGAAGCAGATGGCCTATGCCAACGCCAAGCACATACCTTACGTAGCTTTGGCAGGCGAAAACGAGATAAACTCCCATAAGGTTACACTTAAGAATATGCAATCAGGCGAACAAAGCCTGGCAGATGTCGAGGAACTTATAGCATTGGTAGCTAACGGCTAATAAAAAGGTACTTGTCCCTACAAGATAAGCAGATGATTGCCGTCACTGCATTATTTAGATACGGGATAAATTACAGTTGCTTAATGAAATTTGTACTACAAGACAGTGAAATTATTCCAATTTAATTCTATCTTTGCAACATAAGAGGTGGAAGCAACCATAAACAGAACAGAAGATGAAAGAAAACGAGGCATACGAAAGATTGATAGCAAACGGCGTCCGTCCGTCTGCACAGCGCCTTGCCATCATGGAGTATCTGCTCACACACCACACTCACCCCACGGTGGAAGAGGTTTACAGGGGGTTGAATACTAAGATACCAACCTTGAGTCGCACCACAGTGTATAATACTTTGCGCATTTTGTCAGAGCACCACGCAGCCCAAATGCTGACAATCGACGATCACCACATTTGTTACGACAGCGATACAGAACCTCATGTGCATTTTTTTTGCAAGCATTGCGGTAAGGTTCTTGACTTGATGGAGGCAGAGGCACCCGTTGTTGACGTAAAGAACATAGGTAACAACATTGTCGACGAAGTTCATTTATATTATAAAGGAACATGCGCCGAGTGTGCTAAGAGGCAAGAAAAAGTAAACGAAGTAAATTAAGAACATTCACTTTTTACAGTCTAATTTTATACAAAAACATTATGAAGAAGAAATTTATCTGCACCGTATGTGGTTACATCCACGAGGGTGAAGAACCTCCTGCCCAGTGTCCAATCTGTAAGGCTCCGGCCAGCAAGTTCAAGGAGATGGCTCTTGATGATGAGCCCGAGTTTGCAACTGTTCATGATCTGCGCCGCGCCTACAAAGATGAAGTAAGCGAAGAAATCATCATGCACTGCAAGAACACATTCGCCGGCGAATGCAGCGAAGTAGGTATGTACCTGGCAATGGCTCGTCAGGCAGACCGTGAGGGTTATCCCGAAATAGCCCGTTCATTCGAACATTACGCTTACGAGGAGGCTAATCACGCTTCTCGTTATGCTGAACTGCTTGGCGAGGTGCTCTCTGATACAAAGAGCAACCTCGAAGCCCGCATCGCTGCAGAGAAGAGTGCGTGTGCCGACAAGTTTGAAATAGCCAAGCTGGCAAAGAAAGAAGGCTCGGATGCAGTGCATGACACAATCCACGAAATGGCAAAAGACGAAGCCCGTCATGCCGCAGGTTTCATGGGTCTCTACAACCGCTATTTCAAGAAGTAATCTTCTGAAGAGCAGTCAAAAAATCAAAAAAAGGCAGTTGGGACTTTCCGGCTGCCTTTTCTTTTTGTGTCAAACAGAAATACGGAACGCAGAAACGGGTATATCATCAAGTCCAATTTGATGTTTAAAAAGCATCAGGCAAATGCCCAAAAGCTATGCTTCGTGAACTTTCGACAAGTGTCGCACGATCGTTTGACATTTGTCACATAATCATGCGACATTTGTCGAAAGTTCCGAAGCCGTATCGTTGAACCTGCGGATACAGCCGTCATGCCACCTTCTGTTTCATTCAGAATACTCTCCAGGTTCACAAGTTGCCTCTTGCAACTCATGTCCAGAACTCCTTACTGCCGGTTTCCTCCATTTCACCGCCACATTTAGGGCAAGTGTGACTGTTCCACTTGCTAATCCAGCTACTGCCACAACGCAGACAAAGTCGGCCTACTTCAGTGTTGAAACTCGGCGCTACGTCGCCTTTCACGCCGCCAACAACCAAGTTCTGTATGGTGTGGCAGTCTGGGCAAGTCATCTGTACAATGTGTTGCCCGAATAATCCCTTACCTTCGTAAATATCTACTTTATAGCCACAAGAGCTGCATTTCATTTCTTTCTTTACTGCCATACTGAGTTACATTACACCATTCACCGTTTGCAAAGTTATTCGTCCAGCAGGCGCCGGTATAGTTTCTCATACTGCAGAGCAACCTTTGCGGCATCATGATGACGGCGAACATACTCAATGCTTTGTTTACTTTTCAGGCTTACCTCTTCCGGATGAAGTACCAAAAACTCCAGTTGGCGCACCACATCGTCATAGTCAGGCCGCACGTTGACTATCGGTCTCAACTCCTGTTCATGCAACAGGTCGTAGCTTTCGGGCTCACCTCCACCCACGCATATAACTCCTTGGCTCATAGCTTCTAAAGCATTCATCGCCGGAGTATAGCTGTAAAGCTGGTCCAGAATGACATCGCTGTCGCCCAACATCGTCTGGTAGCGATGGAATGGCACATTTTCTGCTATTTCGAGTTCCGCTTTATCAGGGTATTTGGCAACAACATAGCGAGCCGCTTTCAGCATAATGTCCGTACCTTTATATTCACTTCTCCTGCTGTTTATGCCAATGAACAGGCGGAGTTTGGCGTCGTTGCGTGCGTAATGCTTAAGCGACTTGTTGTGTAAGTTGATGGGGAAGGGGATGAAGGTGGTCTTGTCAGGAAACAGAGGGCGATAGCAGACGTCGTATTCATAAAGACCGGTTACGATGAAATCGCAGTTTTTGGCAATGTATTGGTTCAGTTTGCCTTTCGGAGTACCTATCCAATCGCGTTGCTCCTTCAATGCGTCGCGATTGTTTCTCAACTCGTTGCCGATATTGAAATCGCTGTAACGGAGCGGTTTACGCGTAATGTTCTCGTGAACCCAATAGTAATCCATGCCGAAAGCTCCGAGTACAATCTTCTGATTGTGCCTGCGGAGGAACTTGTAAATGGGGAAAATCCTCTCTGCTTTGAGTTCCAGAAACATGGGATTGATGAGTTGTACCACGTCATATCCCACCAGACTGCGGCGCAGTTGCAACAATCGCAGCATGTACCTTATGCCACCAATGCGGCCGGGAGTCCTCGAGAGGTCGATATCTCGGCGATAATCTTTCCAAAAGTCACCGTTCGAAATGACTGTTACCTCATGTCCAAGCGCGCGAAGTGCCTCGGCCAGCGTCCAGTGTACATTGCTGTATTCGCCCAGCAGCAGTATTTTCATGACTTTATCTGCACATTAAAACCAGGAGTTTTCTGCCCACAGAGCTGTTTATGGCTTTGCGGAAGAAGGTGTAATTGCGCGTATAATGCTTGTCGGGGAGAGGAAACAGCCCTTTTTCTGTCAACCGCCCAATGGCTTCATCCAGCCTACTGGAGCTGTGTGTGAGCTTGATGGTGTTGTAGAGAAAGTCCATTGTAAGCTGGGCTATCCTACGTTCCAGAGCCTTTCTGGAGGCGTCAGGCAGCGAGCCGAGCATGTTTTGGAAGTAGTAGATGGTACGCTCCGTGTCGGCAAGTCGCTTGACATGGTGGTGTATATCCTTGCTTCGCGTCAGCGAGTTGGCACGTGCGCGGTAGAAATAGGCCCTGCAATCGGTGGCAAACACACGCTCGCACTGCAACAGCAGCTGTGGAGTAAATTGCTCGTCTTCATGCAGCAATCCCGGTTCAAAGCGGAGAGATCCGAGCTTGTCACGCCTGAATATATAGCTCCATGGGGTTACAGAGATGTTGTGTTTGCCCATGTATTCGCTGCCGGTGGCAGGACCAACGACCGAGAAGGGTGGGGTAACCCGCGTGCAGTCTGGCTGATTGAACAGTACGATGTCTGGGTTCTCATAGCGAACGATGTCTGCACAATGCTCGTAAGGTACCCTAATGAGGTAATCATCGCCGTCTATGAAGTGCACGTACTTGGCGGTAGCCATCCGCAAACCGGCATTTCTGGCTGCAGAAGGCCCCCTGTTGGGCTGGCGGATATAGACGATATCGTCGGCAAACTTAGCCAGTTCAAACAATGGTGATACGACCGAACCGTCATCCACAAGTATAATCTCCCGCTCTTCAGGGCGCAATGACAATTCTGTAATACTGTTCAGACATTCTTCCAGCATCTCTCCGGTCAGGTTATAGGCCGTGATGATGAAAGCTATCAACTTGTTTTCTTGAACATTCTGTGTATCTGGCATAAGCGTTTTAATCCTATCAGTCGTTTCAAATTGAGTTTTATCGTTCCGCTCAAAGGAACATCCGGCACGTCGGGAACTGTCCCCGTAAGGTGGTGAACATCCAGTGCAATATTGAGAATGTAGGAATAATAGTCGCGCAGAGGTTGCCTGTAAGTGGCATTTTGGCCATGTTTGTCCCACTGATTACGAAACATCAGGTTGTGTATGTTGAGCAAGTAAGCCAATTCCCGGCCGCCTGCTTGGGCCGTCAAGCCATTCGGATTGTCGCGATAAAGGTAGCTCCCCCTGTCGGTAATGGCAACTTTCCTGCATTGCCTGAGCAGGAGCGGCAGCGTGGCAGCATCTTCAAAGACCTGCCCGGAGGGATATTTTACTTCTCTAAACAGCGCTTTCCGGTATATTTTATTGCACGCATAGCAGTGCACATAGGCTTTTGCCACGAGCCAATAGTTGTCCATGTCGTCGTAAACTCCACACGGCAGGCGCATCAGATGTTTGCTGTTTCCATCTTCGACGAGCTCGGAAACGGGGTATTCCAGGATGTCATAATCGGGATGAAGGTCAAGAATTGCCATCAGACTTGTCCATGTTTCCGGCGCTAACTTGTCGTCACTGTCCACAAAAGTGATGTAATCACCCCGGGCAGAAGCTATGCCCGTGTTTCTTGCTTCCGAAAGACCACGATTTTGCTCGTGATGTTTCAGGATAATGCCAGGCTCCCGTTCGGCGTAAGTCTTGCAGATATTGAAGCTGTTATCCGTAGAGCAGTCGTCTACGAGGATGAGTTCACAGTCTGCGTACGATTGCTCCAACACACTGTCGAGACAATCGGAAAGGGTGCATTCAACATTATAAACCGGTATGATAACGGACAGTTTCATTGTTGCAAATTTAGTGAAAGTTTCTTGAAGATAACAGTAGAGAAAGCGTTTTTTATAATAATTTGATGGAATTGGCGTTAATTTGTTGATGGAAAATAAAGGGACAGACGATTCATATTCACACATTTTGAAGTACACCGGGCTCTTTGGAGGAGTTCAGGGACTGAATATACTGATTGGACTGATACGCACCAAGCTGGTTGCCCTGATACTCGGCCCGCACGGCATGGGGCTAATCTCTCTTTACAATTCCACCATCAAGTTGGTTTCCGACTCCTCTAACCTTGGCCTCTCAATGAGTGCAGTCAAGAACTTATCGCCTGATTTCGAGGCTGGCAGAGAGCAGGAAGCCCGGCAGACCATTAAACTCATACGCTCGTGGAGCTGTATCACCGCTCTGGCCGGCATGTTGCTGTGTGCTCTCCTGAGCCCTTTGCTCAACCAGGTGACATTCAACGCCGAAAACCATACGCTGCAATACTTTCTTCTTTCACCTGTTGTGGGCCTGCTGGCTGTCACTTCCGGAGAAACTGCCATACTGAAGAGCGCACGGCGACTGAGGCAACTGGCCACCATCTCCGTCTATAACGTCATTGGACTGCTGGTTACCAGCATACCTATTTATATATTGTTCGGAGAGCCGGGCATTGTTCCGTCACTCCTTGTCGGTGCATTTGTCCAGATGCTGCTCACCATTGGCTACAGCTACAAGCTGTTTCCGCCCCGGATATCGCTGTCTTTTCAATTTCTTAGAAACGACCACGGCATGATTAAACTGGGCATTGCTTTTGTTCTGGCCGGCATCCTCGGGAGCGGTGCAGAATTCGCCATACGGTCTTTTCTTAATCGGGCGGGCTCGTTGGATACGGTAGGACTGTACAATGCAGCTTACATGATGGTGATGACATACGCCGGAGTTGTCTTCACTTCTATGGAGACCGACTACTTTCCCCGCTTGTCTGCGGCAAGGCGGGAGAGTTTAAACGAAATCGTCAATCGGCAGATAGAAGTCAGCCTCCTTGTCGTTTCACCGCTTCTGATAGTCTTCATCATCGGCATGCCCATATTGCTGCCATTGCTCTATAGCGGCAAGTTTATGCCGGTACTCGGCATGATTCAAGTCAGCGTACTGGCCATGTACCTGCGAGCCATTAACCTGCCAATAGCGTATATCCCGCTGTCGCGCGGCGATTCAAAGAGCTATCTGCTCATGGAGGGCATCTATGACATGGCCATGGTGCTGCTTGTCATAACCGGTTACCGCCATCAGGGGCTGTTCGGTATAGGCGTTGCGTTGACGGCTCTGGCCGTAACCGACTTCATTGTGTTGTGCCTCTACATGCGGCACAAGTACGGTTACAGGCTGTCGGCCAGCGTGCTCAAGTATGCAGCAGTACAGTGTTCAGTCGGTTTGTTGGCCTATGCACTCACGCGTACCGCTCTCTCTTGGCTATACTGGGCAGGCGGCATCGGGCTTTTCTGCATCAGTGCTGCGTTCTCGTTGTGGATATTAGGCATTAAAAAGAATACGCCATGATAACCGTACTCGTTGCAATCTACAATGCGCAAGCCTATCTGAAAAGGTGTATCGACTCGCTTTTGCGCCAGACCTACACAGATTTGCAGGTCATCTGTATAGACGATTGCTCGACGGATTCTTCCTGGGAGATTCTGCAGCGCTATGCTTCACAAGACAAACGGATAATGACTCTCCGGCTTGAAGAAAACACAGGGCAGGCCCATGCACGGAATGTTGGGATAAAATATGCCACGGGTGAGTACATTGCATTTCTTGACAGCGACGACTGGCTGGCCGATGACGCACTGAAGCAGGTGTGGAATACTTTTGCAGCACATCCGCAAACAGACTGCGTACTGCTGCATGTGGTGAATACGGATGGGGCAGGAAAGGACGTTCCTTACCCGATGCAGGATTTTGACTGCATGGAAGGGAAGGAGGCCTTTGCGCAAAGTATCGACTGGAATATTCATGGCGTGTACGTAGCCAGGGCTTTTCTGTATCGCCAATTCCCTTTCGACGAAACCTGCAGGAGCTACAGCGACGACAATACAACCCGAATACATTATTACAACTCGCGCGAAGTAAGATACTGCCGGGGCACTTACTATTATTATCAGAACATGAATTCTACCACCCGAAAAACAGACATAAGCCGACTGGACCAGCTGAAAGCCAACGAGAGCATGAAGCAACAGCTTATCCGATTGGGGGTAACTGACGGAATGATAAGCAGATACGAAAACGCGAGATGGCTCAACGTGGTAGACTCCTACATGTTTTTTTACCAGCACAGGCATGCGTTTTCACGGCACGAAAACAGCTTTGCGCTCGGAGAAATCCACCGGGTATGGCAAACGATTGAGACAAGCAGGCTGGGCCGGAACAAGCATAAATTCGGTTATATGCCCCTGAAACCGTGTTGGCTGTTGTTTCGCATGGAAGAAGAACTGTACTTCACACTCCGCCGCTTTCGCTGCATCCGCCGCCTGCGTAAACTCTTCGGCTAAGTGACCTGTACTGAATAAGTTGACAGTTTACATCAAACAAAAAAAGTAAAAAGTCATGAAACAGTACAATGAAATCGAAAAACTGGAGTTATTACGTCGGTACCTCACGAGTGGCCTGTCGATACGCGCCTTTTCCGCAAGTGCCGGCATTCCCGTGGCGACATTCTTCGGATACCTCCGCGCGTACGGCCACCCCGACAACTCATCAATTCCCTTGCTTATGAAACACGAAGAACTGCCAACCACGCTCGACGAACTTCGCGCCCAGCTGCTCGAGGAGCGCAAGGCGCATGAAGCAGAACTGAAGCGCCTGAAGAAGGAACTGGCCCAG
>NZ_FOHY01000029.1:0-22146 GCF_900111525.1 Prevotella sp. kh1p2 | reverse complement strand
CCGACCGCGGCGTCCAATACTGCTGCAACGAGTACACCGGCCTGCTCAAGAGCCTCGGCATGAGGATAAGCATGACGCAGACGGGCGACCCGCTGCACAACGCACTGGCCGAGAGAGTGAACAACACCGTGAAGAACGGCTGGCTCTTCGAGACACAGGACAAGACTTTCCGGCAGGTAGAGGAACTCCTCGCCAGGGCCGTCAAAGTCTATAACACCGTGCGTCCGCACCAGAGTCTGGACATGCGCACGCCCTTGGAAGAGATGCAGCGGCTCCTTTTCCTGGCCGCATTACAGCCACAGAGGCTCCCGGGGGCTGCGAGCCCCCGGCCGCAAGGCCGCCCCCCCGTGTTTTTCATCAATTCAACGTTCCACTTAAAATAAGGAGGTCAAAGAGTCCGCAGAAAACAGAAAATGATTAAAAAAGCTATGCTTCAGGAACTTTCGACACTTGTCGCACGATCGTTTGACACTTGTCACATCATCGTGCGACAAGTGTCGAAAGTTCCATGTTGGGATATTCTGCACCTGAATTTCTGCTTATAGTGGGACGGCAGAGTCATTTTGGAGCAACGAATTAACAGCAAAATCGGAAAGGGAGCTGCCGAACGGAGTAGCTATCGGTTTAATCCGTTCTGCCTGCTACAACCATTTTGCGATATTTGTACCTAAAATTTAGCTAAAGAACCATGACCTTTCAAGAATAAGGACTACCTTTGTGGGCACAATGTTGAAAACAAAACACTGGTTCTTATGGAAGAAATAAAAATCAAAAACCTGATTATCGGATTTGGCAAGGCAGGCAAAACCTTGGCTGCCGACTTGGCTAAACACGGCGAAAGCGTAATCTTGGCCGAAGAGAGTAACTTAATGTATGGCGGCACTTGTATAAACATTGGCTGCATACCCTCCAAGAAACTCATCGCCGAGGGCGAACAACGCCAATATCAGTCAGACAAAACCGAGGCGTTCGGAGCGGCAATGGAGAGTAAAACCAAACTGGTTGAAGCCCTGCGCAATGCCAATTATCATAAAGTGGCTGATGCACCTGACGTTGAGGTTATGAATGCTCAAGCCTCGTTTGTTGATGCACACACAGTGATGCTGAAGAGCAGAGACAAAGAAACACTGGTGACGGCAGAACGCATTTTCATTAATACCGGCACCACAGCCAACCGCCTGAACATCGAAGGAGCTGACGGTCCGCGTATCTATTACAGCACAGAAATGCTTTCGCTTGCCCGGTGCCCGGAGCGTCTCGTCATCGTAGGCGGCGGTTATATATCGCTGGAATTTGCCTGTATGTACCAGGCATTTGGCAGTAAAGTCACGATTTTGGAGGCTGGCGATATATTCCTTGCCCGAGAAGATCGCGATATTGCCGACGAAATGCTGTGCACGCTCAACGCCAAAGGCATCGACGTGGTGACCAAGGCTCGTACAGAACGCTTTGTACACCATGCCGCCGGCACTACTGTAGTAACTTCACAGGGCCGCTTCGAAGCCGATGCAGTGCTTGTAGGTATAGGGCGCCATCCCAACACTCAGGCACTGCAACTGGATAAAGCCGGCATTCAAGTAGACGAACGCGGGTACATCGTCACCGATGATTATCTGAAGGCAGCTCCCAACATCTGGGCTATGGGCGACGTGGCGGGCAGTCCGCAGTTTACCTACATATCGCTTGATGACTATCGCATCGTAGCCGACCAATTCTTTGGAGACGGCAGTCGCACACGTAACAACCGCGGAGCCGTGGCTACAAGTGTGTTTACTACCCCACCCCTTTCGCACATCGGAATGACCGAGCAGCAGGCCGCAGCCAGCGGGTACCCGTTTATCACGAAGCGACTGCCGGCCAATACCATTCCAAAAGCCAAAGTGCTGGGCTTGACAGACGGACTGTTGAAAGCCGTCATTAACCCCGAAACCGACGAAGTTCTGGGCGTGACACTGTTTTGCGCAGAGTCGCACGAGCTGATAAACCTGTTCAAGATTGTCATCGACAACCATATTCCTGCCTCTTATGTTCGCACTATGATTTTCACACATCCCACTATGGCTGAAGGTTTAAATGACCTGTTCGCATAAGGCGAGCACATTAGAGCATGCGCCCTTGGCCATAAGATGGTTGCAAACGCAGACTATATCAAATAGCCAACAAGCTGAAATGGTTTATGATATTGGCTGTATGCTTGACTGAAAAAAGCGAAGATTAGTAATCAATGCTAATCTTCGCTTTCTGAATCCAGTGGAGCTGGTGGGATTCGAACCCACGTCCAAACAGGGAAACTATACGCTTTCTACACGTTTATTTCAGACTTCATTTTCGTGTTATGGCAAGACCTGAACCACCAACCATAACCTTATTCTCTAAAATTTCACCCATGTAGCGAGACCTATACGAGCTATTTCCGATTTATCTGCACCGCTGAACCCTTAGATTCGGAACAACATCCTTGGAGCGATGTCTCGTCCTGTCACCTTGTGACGGGATAAAGCCAGTAATCTACTATGCTTCGATTAGGCAGCGAGAGCGTAATTGTTTTCGCCAATTAATTTTTTGCCTACTCGGATTAAGGAGCGAACAGACAAGTCTCCGCGTGCTTACGTACCATTTCATCCCGCTGTCAAATCCAGTCAACCCCATAGTTAGTAAGGCCTGAAACTGAAGTCCTCAACATGAATGAGCAGAAGTTGCACCAAATTTAACGATGTTAACTACATGAGATACATTGTGGTCAGCCTTCTGCTAATACGTTGCAAATATAGCTATTTATTTTCATATACAGCTCATTTTCACTGTTTTTTATATTTTTCCGTTCGCTGAAGTCTAAGAAAGAGGCATGTCAGCTGGCCTGCCTAACCAAAAGACAACATTTCAAGCCGGTTGCGTAATTGCTCTATCTGGCTTTTCCGAATGGCCATTGTGATGGAACATGTATTGTCAAACTCTTGAGAGACGATACGGACATCCATCTCCTTAACCAGGTGCATAACGTCGTTCATCATTGCGTAATTAAAAGTATAAGTCAGCGTCTCTTCTACAATCCGCGTCTCTATATCAGCGTGCGCGATAGCATCGGCCGCTGCTGCGCGATAGGCAACTATCAGTCCGCTTGTTCCCAGGTTTACGCCGCCATAATACCTGACTACTACTATGAGTATATCGGTAAGGTTACGGCTTTGTATTTGGCCAAAGATGGGTTTGCCGGCAGTAGAGGACGGTTCGCCGTCATCGTTCATGCGAAATTCCTCTTGCTGTGGTCCAAACATATAGGCATAACAGCAATGCCGGGCGTCATAATACTTCTTGCGGTAGCGAGACAAGATTTCCTTTACCTCCTCAACCGTTGTTACATGATGCGCAAAGGCGAGGAATTTACTCCGTTTATCGGTGTAATATCCCTCGCCTATTGTTAGTTCAGATATGGTTTGATATGAATCTTCGTTTGCATTCATGAGATTATTCCTGTCAGCTTATCTATACAAAGGTAGCAAAAATAATGGTAATACAACCGAGATACGGCCTAAAAGATTATTCGAGTTTATGGATAACGAGTCCAGACCGCAACTTGGGTTCAAACCATGTGGCTTTGGGGGGCATAATCTTGCCACTGTCTGCTATATCCATTATCTGTTTCATGGATACGGGATAGAGGGCTAAGGCCATGCGCATCTCGCCACTGTTGACCCTGCGCTTCAACTCATCAAGACCGCGCAGACCTCCAACGAAGTCAATGCGCTTGTCGGACCGCAAGTCCTTGATGCCCAGGAGTTCGTCAAGAATTAAGCGCGAAGAGATGTCGACATCCAGAACTCCGATAGGATCCTGGTCATTATAAGTTCCTGGTTTTGCCGTAAGGCTATACCAAAGACCATCAACATAGAGGCTGAACTCATGAAGTTTAGCAGGCTTATAGTTGCCGGCTCCCATACATGTAACGCTGAAATTCTTCTCCAGAGCATGGATGAATTCTGCCGTAGTCATGCCATTCAAATCCTTAACTACACGATTATAATCCAAGATAGTTAACTGTGAGGCTTGGAAGCATACAGCCATGAAGTAGTTATACTCCTCCTGGCCCGTATGATTTGGATTTAGTTTTGCTTTTTCGGCACCAACGAGTGCTGCAGCAGCAGACCGGTGGTGACCGTCAGCTATGTACAACGATGGCATTTTGGCAAATTCGGCAGTGATGGCAGAGATATCTTCGGCATTGGAAACAATCCAGAACTGATGGCGAAATCCGTCTACTGGAGCCACGAAATCATATTCCGGCACAGTTGCAGCATAGCGCATGATAAGCTCATTAAGCAGCACATTATCGGGATAAGCAAAGAAAACGGGTTCCACATTCGCATTGCATGCGCGTACATGCTTCATGCGGTCCTCCTCCTTATCTCTGCGTGTGAGTTCATGTTTTTTGATTACACCGCTTAAATAATCGTTAACCCATGCGCCAACAACCAGACCGTACTGTGTCTTGCCATTCATGGTCTGGGCATAGATGTAGTAGTTCTCTTCGTCGTCCTGAACCAGCCATCCTTTGTCTTGGAACATCTGAAAATGCTCTGCGGCACTCTGATAAACACGAGGATCGTATTCAGAAGTGCCTGGTTCAAAGTTAATTTCCGGTTTGATAATGTGATAAAGACTCTGTTCATTGTCACCAGCTTCAGCTCTTGCTTCATCAGAATCGAGAACATCATACGGACGTGACTCCACTTTTTCAACTAAATCTTTGGGTGGGCGAAGTCCTTTAAAAGGTTTAATAGTTGCCATAGATATTAGGATTAATCAAAATAACGATGGATTCCATCACCACGGGACACATGTCCTTATGCTGACGGAAGCCATCGTATGGTGGATTACTTGTTTACTTGGAATTTAGTACAGCCTTCTTTGAAGAAAGCATTAATCTGTTGGGCAGCAGCTATACCAGCATTGGTATTGGCTTCTGCTGTCTGTGCTCCCATTTTCTTGGGAGTAGAGAAATAACGTCCTTCAAACTTGCAGAACTCTGCATCTGCATCAGGTTTAATGTCAGTTATGTACTTTAAGTCTTCACGCTCGGCCATCAAACGCAATAAATCAGGCTCATTGATAATCTCTTTACGGGCTGTATTGATTAGGATGCCACCTTTACCAAGCTGATTGACAACCTGATAATTGATGCTCTGCTTGGTTTCGGGTGTAGCCGGAATATGTAGCGAAACAATGTCACACTGCTTGAAGAGTTCATCTCGACTGGTTAGTGCATGCACACCAGCAGCTTCTATAACATCTGCGGGGCAATATTCATCGTATGCGAAAGTCTCCATGCCAAATCCTTTGGCTATTCTGGCTACATTTCGACCAACATTACCGAAAGCAAGAATACCCAGCTTTTTGCCTTTCAATTCTGAACCGGCCTTACCGTTGTAGAAATTGCGTACCGTGTAGACCAACAAGCCGAATACCAACTCGGCAACCGCATTGGAATTCTGCCCGGGCGTGTTTTCAACAACGACATTCTGTTTCTTTGCTTCTTCACAATCAACGTTATCGTAGCCAGCACCTGCACGTACAACAATTTTCAACTGCTTGGCTGCATGAAGAACTTCGGCAGTAATCTTATCAGAACGGACTATCATTGCGTCAGCATTCGCGACTGCAGCAAGCAATGCTTGTGAGTCGGTGTATTTCTCAAGCAGGACAACTTCATGTCCGCCTTCTTCCAACTCTTTTCTTATACCTTCTACTGCGGCAGCGGCAAAAGGTTTCTCTGTTGCAATTAATACTTTCATATCCTCTTGAACTTTGAAATCCTAAATTAGTACTTTGCTTCAAAATCTTTCATTGCAGTGACAAGAGCTTGAACACCCTCAACGGTCTGGGCGTTGTAGCAGCTGGCACGGAAACCTCCTACCGAACGATGCCCCTTTATACCAATCATGCCGCGTTCAGTAGCAAAGTCGAAGAAAGTCTTTTCCAACTCCTTATATTCATCATTCATCACAAAACAGATATTCATTAAAGAGCGATCTTCCTCATTTACCGTACCGTGGAAGAGTTTGTTTCTGTCGATTTCGTTATAAAGAATATCGGCACGTTCATGCGCACGTCTATCCATTTCCTTAACACCGCCTTGTGCCTTCACCCAACGCATCGTCTCAAGCAGACTGTAAATAGGAACTACGGGAGGAGTATTGAACATACTGCCCTTGTCAATGTGGGTGCGATAGTCAATCATTGTAGGAAGGTTTCGCTGAACCTTACCTAACACCTCGTCCTTGACAATAATACAAGTTACACCAGCCATTGCCATATTCTTCTGTGCACCTGCGTATATAGCATTATATTTGCTTACATCAACAGGCCGACTCATGATATCAGAACTCATGTCAGCTATCAATGGAACCGGAGAATCAAGTTCCTTGCGAATTTCCGTACCGTAGATTGTATTATTTGTGGTTATGTGGAAATAGTCTGCATCAGCAGGAACAGTATAGTCTTTGGGGACAAAGGTATAATTGGCATCGGCAGAAGAAGCTACCTCAATTACTTCGCCAAAGAACTTTGCTTCCTTCATTGCTTTCTTTGCCCATGTGCCTGTGTTGAGATAAGCCGCTTTCTTTACCAGAAAGTTGGCTGGTATCTGCATAAACTGTAAAGAAGCACCGCCACCCAAGAAGATGACTGAGTAACCATTTGGAATGTCAAGGAGTTCCTTGATGAGAGCTACACTTTCATCCATAACAGGCTGAAAATCCTTTGCACGATGGCTGATTTCCATTAACGAAAGTCCGGAACCATTAAAGTCAAGAATTTGTTTGGCTGTGTTTTCAATCACTTCCTTTGGAAGAATTGATGGACCTGCATTAAAATTATACTTCTTCATATCGACAATGATTTTAAAGTTAATATTAGATATTGCAAACTTACATTATTTATTTGAAACGCACAAATATTTAGATGTAATTTACCTCACTTCTTCAAAAACCGTATGAATTCCCTTGATTTTCTCACCTTTTGTCAGTTTTAATACTTGGTGAAGTTTCTTTCTTGCGACAGCAACATAGGTATATCTGTCTTTTACATCAATCTGCCCTATCTCGTCGTTCGACAAATCTCCTTTTTTACACAAGAAGCCAACGATGTCCCCTTTGGAAATTTTGTCCTTTTTGCCTTTTCCAATATAGATTGTTGCCATCCTGGGGTGAGCAGGTTCAGGTAATTCTCGTGGAAGCTCGTAATCTTCTGGTCCTATTTCAATATATTCAGGTAAATGTTCGGATGGCCCCAATATGAAGAAAGCCCTTCCCTTTGCATCCCATCTAGCAGTCCTGCCCACTCGGTGAACATAGCTGTCCTCATTTTCCGGAAGATGGTAGTGGATGATATTGTCAATATTGGGAATGTCGAGCCCACGAGATGCAAGGTCGGTGCTGACAAAGATGTTTGCAGATGAGTTGGAGAACTTGTATAACGCATCTTCACGTGCTTTCTGTTCCATGCCACCGTGAAAAGAACAGATGGCAAATCCCTTTTTTCTTAAAAACTCAGCAGTCCTTTCCACGCTGTCCCGATAGTTTAGAAAGACGATGCTGCTTTGGTCGCCAAGATGGCGTAAGAGCTGCTCTAATGTTGTGAGCTTATCTTTTTCGGGACTCAGCACCTTATATATATTGACCCTACCAGAAACTTGTTCTTTTTCCGACAAATAATCAATGATTTCAACCTGAGACATAGATTTCCGATTCATATAAGCCGGTATTTCTTCTGCATCGGTAGCAGAAAGAAGTACCCTGTGCCTAACACCTTTCAGTTTTCCTATTATAGATGACATCTCTTCTTGAAATCCCATTTCAAGACATTTATCAAACTCATCTATCACAAGCCATTTTACAGAGTTGGCATCTATATTTCCCTTTTCCAAATGGTCCTTCAGTCTTCCCGGTGTAGCAAAGATTATTTGAGGATTTACCTGCCGAAGAATGCGATGCTCTGACATGGTGCTGCGACCTCCATAGCAGCTGCATGCTCTTAAGCCACACTTCATTTCAGAAAGAACAGTTGCCGACTGTAATGCCAATTCTCTACCAGGGACTATTATTACCGCCTGAAGAGAGTCGTCTCTTTCATCAAGCAACTGAACCTGTGGCAGAAGGTAAGCCAGTGTTTTGCCAGTTCCTGTAGGCGACAGTATTACTACATCTTTGTCACTATGCAATATAGAGTTTACAGAAGCCTTCTGCATATCATTTAACTCCTGAAAACCTAAGTTCTCTAATATTTCTTTCTCTGTTTTCATTTTCTCTCTTCGCGTATCAATTTATCAATCTCATCGAATTCTTTGCCCATATTCAAATTCAGATAAATGGTATAGAGCGGTAAGCTCCATTTATCTTTCCTATCAGGTAACAGTTCGCGATATTTCTGTAGATAAGGCAGTGCTTTTTTATAAAAGTCAAGGATATGTTGCCGCCGTTTGTTGGAAACTTTATTTGCTTTATCAAGCTCTATTGCTTGATTAAAGTATCCAAGACCTGCATTAAAATAAGCTTCCGCAAGTGAATCGTTCTCTGCAATGAGTTGGTCACAAATATCAATACATTCTTGATATTTCCCGGTGTTCAGATACACATTACTTGTTGCAAATCTGTACACTACGTCTGTGCTGTCAATGTGCATCGCCGTTTCGCATACTCTCATGGCATCTTCCCACATACTATTGTCAGCGTAATACTCTACTAAGCGCGGGAAGAAAAAAGGAAACTTGGGGTATTTCTCAAAGCCCTCATGTAGTGTTTCTATATAACGTAGTGTGTCATTTTCAAGTTTGTAGGTTTCAGCTAGGTACTGCAACATAAGATTGTAATGGGCAGTATCTTTTAAAGCCAAATAAGTATGGTGTAACGTAGCTTTGGGATCTTTTAGCTTGTAACCGCAATACACGGACCAATAAGCAGCAACGGGCAGCGTTTTGTCTGTCTCTGCATAATTGTAAGCCTTGAACAAAGGTTGTGTAGCACTATTTATATATATATCAAAAAACTTATATGCCTCTTCATATTGTTGTTTCTTGATAAAGAATGCCCCGCCGTTATAAAGGTTTGGCCGGTAAGTATTCAGAAACTCTGCATTCTTTTCGCGATAAGACAACTTCACACGGCCACGGGCATCAGGTTGCATATCCAAAGAATCCAAACTTCCAAGTATCTCAAACATTTTATAGGCCGACCTGAAAAAAGCGGCCGTATCATAAGATTGCTTCAGATACAGCTTCTCGTTCCCTTGCTCATACTGTTTTCTTACTGCTTCAAATAGAGTAACCCAAATTTTGTCATTAGTCTTGTTAGCAGAATCCTTCAGCAAGTTTGTCATCATTTCCTCGGCCTGCTGCAGATTTTTCCCTTTCTTGATAAAATCTCTCGCTTGCGAGATTTCCTTCTTCTGAGCACAGAGTGTGCATGTTGACATAATTACAATCAAAAATAAACATATTATCCTTCTCATCCCAACCATTCATTTTTTAATTCATTAATGCTTTTATACTTTTTGCCTCTTTTCTTCTTCCGACTGCATACAAGGCCTGATATAAAGGAGAAGCCCATGCAACTATACGCTGCTGCGGATCTTTCTGTCGCGTCTTTTCCAAATAGGCAATAGCTTGGTTGAACAATGATAGTATTGTTTCCGATTCGTCTTTGGAGAATTTATCTTTGTGAAGTGAAATGTTGTTTTTTAATTCAATTGCCTTTGAACTAAAGCATATACCTATATTATAAATGGCAGGGACAATTGAAGAATCCAATTTGGCCACCTGCTGGTACGAAGCAATGGCAGCATCCCAGTCTTTCTGCTGCATGTCGGTTTCACCCTTCAATGCCCACGCTATCGTGTTCTGCCTGTCTTTTTGTACTTCGTCTTTAGCAAATTGCCTTAATTCTTTTTCATGACCAGATTGAGTGAAATAATCAACCAGCATAGAAAAGTAGTTGGAATTCTCGGGAGCTTTATCGTGAAGCTCCAAAAGCGCCATTACATATTTGGCCGAATCCTCACGGGAATACATACGGTTCTTCATGCAATTTATTTTTATTTCTGCTGCATCTTTCGCATAATTCGTATCCGTCAGTGCTATATCGGCATAGCGTTCTGCTTTCTTAAAATCCTTTATTCCATAAGCAAGTAAACTGGCATAATAAGAAATCAAGCCATCTTGTTTCGGAAGTTTAACGAATAAAGGATTTGTCGATGTATCAACGTAAAGCTCGTATGCTTCCAAAGCCTTTTGATTGAGCCGTTGTGTCATATAATAGTTAGCAGCCGACAGCAGCAGCTCTCTCACCGGAGCTACTCGCTCTGAATTCTTCTCCCGATATTTAGGATGCGTCCTGCCTTTTATATCCGGACGTCCGTCAAAGTTCTCGCATTGAATTGCTGTTTTTACAATTCGCTTAACACTTTCGTAGTAATAAGTGGAATCTGATACAGCAGACAATTTAGATATCAAAACATCCAACTGATGATTTTCAGCTTTGGCCTGTGCCCGATAGTCTACATCCTGGCTCCACGCCGTGATGCCACTCATAGACAATAAAAACATCAGAAGGATATTAATTTTCATGATAATAAAGAATATAGAGTTAGAGAGCTCATGATTTTAGCTCTCTAACTCGGTTGTGTTTGTGAATTACTTAGAGTACTGCTCTACGGCCTTGGTCTTTGGGTCGTCAGCACCATAAGCGCCATAATACGACTGATAGAGATAGTATCCCCATCTGGCTTGCGACTCGTTAGGGTCAAGCTCTTTAGCTTTCTCCAGATACTTAATCGCCTCCTCGTATTTTGCTTTCTGCGAAGCCTTGTCGGGGGCATTGCCACCTTGGAAATTCAGGCACTGGCCCAGATAAGTCAGAACGGCAGGGTTCTTAGGATTGGCAGCAATTGCTTTCTTGAAACTCTCAACCGCAGCATCGGCATCATTGTTATTCATAGCCAAGATGCCTTTATCGGCATTTGCCATGAAGTCATTGGGATTCTTAGCAAGGCGATCATTTATCAACTTTGTTTGAGCATCCTTGTTTCCCTGATAAGCGGAAAACAGATTTTCGAAATAAACATCATTGGTCGGGTCGGCCTGATATAATCCTTCCAGCTTCTTGGCATAAGCCAATGTGTCTTCTTTGGTTTTCAGCTGGCTCTTCATTGATTCGAGTTTCAGTGTAAGGGCATCTTTGCCATAAGTAGAATCATTGAGGGCGAAATCCGAAAACATTTCTACATCCTCATACTGCTTTTTCTGCAATGCAAAGTAAGCAGCCAGGAATGCGATTTGAGCGCGGAAGCTCTCCTCCGACTTCTTGTCTACAGCAGCCAACAACGGGTCGTTCTCTGTCTTCAGGAATTTACTCCAATACTTCAGACAAGTTTCCGTGTCGTTTTTCTGGCGATAAACATCTCCGCCGTTTACCAGATGAATGCGGCAAGACTGCACACGATCCTTGTTTGCATCGAAGAACTTCGGTTTCACTTTACCTTTGTCGTTTGGTTTCTGGTCGTACTTGTTGCATTCTATACCATTCACTACGACATTGTAAGCAGCCTCGTAAAAACCCACTGTATCGTATGGCTCTACCTTTCCCTGTTTGAATTGTTCGGCCATCTGGTTCTGTGTAATTACAGCCTGTTCCTTGGTCACTTTCTCCATGGCAAGGTCAACCATCTTGTTATATGCCTTCGCTTTCTCCTCGTCGTTGGCAAGTTGTGAAAGACCACTCTTTAACAGGCTTTCTGCTTCAGAGTAAGTCTTTGCCTTTAAGATTGCCTTGAGAGCTTCACTGTCTCCGGCAAAAGCTGCAGATGTGCCGAGCAACATCAGAGCCGCAATCATTAACTTTTTCATATTCTTTTTAATTAAAAGGTTTATAATCAATTTTATATAAGATTCCACGAATGCTTACACACCCATAATTATATCTTTGCTTTGTTATGACGCACAAATCTTTCTTTTAGTTTAAATCTTCATGCGAAATTCGCAATTATTATCATACGTAAACATTCATAAAACCCTTTGGTTATTCATCAGTCGGTTCTGCTTCGTCGCTGAAGTCAACCAATAACTCATTTTCATCATCTGCGTCATCAGTTGCATCCATCTCTCCAACAGGGTTTGCAGAAGTATTGTCACTCTTTAGTTCCTCTGTCTTCTGTTCCCATTGTGTGCGGCTTTCTTCTTCAACGGTAGCTTCCAGTTCAGAGCTCATTACCTTGCAGACACTGGCAATCACATCGTTTTTCTTAGTCAGGTTTATCAGTCGTACGCCTTGCGTTGCACGTCCCATGACTCTTACATCGGCTACAGCCAGACGGATAACGATACCACTCTTGTTGATAATCATGAGGTCGTTGTCATCGGTCACGTTCTTGATGCTAACCAGTCTGCCGGTCTTATCAGTAATGCTCAAGGTCTTTACACCCTTGGTGCCACGATTGGTTACACGGTAATCTTCCACTTGAGAGCGTTTGCCGTAGCCGTTTTCGCTAACTACCATCACGCTTTCCTTTTCCGGGTCATTCACAACTACCATTCCCACAACGGCATCATCGCCACTATCCAGACGCATGCCACGTACACCGGTTGCCACACGACCCATTGTGCGGATGGCGTCTTCATTGAAGCGAACTGCGCGACCGTTGCGGTTGGCCATAATCAGCTCATTGTGGCCGTTGGTCAGGCGGACGTCTATTACCTCGTCGCCTTCCAGGATGTTGATGGCGATAACTCCGTTTGAGCGTGGACGCGAATAATGCGCCAGCGAAGTCTTCTTCACAACACCGTTCTTGGTTGCAAATACAACATAATGGCTGTTCACAAACTCTTCATCTTCCAGTCCACGTCCTCTTAAGCGCAAGAAAGCATTAACCGCATCATCGCTGTCAATGTTCAGCAGGTTCTGGATAGCACGACCCTTGCTGGTCTTGTCGCCCTCTGGTATATCGTAGCAGTGCAACCAGTAGCAACGTCCCTTCTTCGTAAAGATGAGCATGGTTTGGTGCATGGTTGCAGGATATATGTATTCCGTGAAATCCTTGTCGCGTGTGTGGGCACCTTTGCTCCCCACTCCGCCACGCGCCTGCTCGTGGAAGTCGGCCAGCGGCGTACGTTTGATGTAGCCCAGGTGGCTTACCGTGATTACAACGGGGTCGTTGGGATAGAAGTCCTCGGCGTTGAACTCATGCTCATCGGGTATAATCTCCGTGCGGCGGACATCGCCATACTTCTCTTTAACCTCAAGCAGTTCGTTCTTCATCACCTCCTTGCATTTTTCTGGATTATCGAGTATCTCCTGCAACTCCTTGATAGTCTGCATCAGCCCTTCGTACTCCTGGTGCAACTGGTCCATGCGCAGACCGGTGAGCTGACTCAGACGCATATCAACAATAGCCTTACTCTGCAACTCGTCCAGTTCAAAGCGGGTTTCCAGATTACGTTGAGCATCGACCGGGGTCTTGCTTGCGCGGATAATGTGAACAACCTCGTCTATGTTGTCGCAAGCAATGATTAACCCCTCGAGTATATGCGCACGTTCCTGTGCTTTCTTCAAGTCGAACTTGGTTCGGCGTATCGTGACATCGTGGCGGTGCTCCACAAAGTATTTCACGCATTCCTGCAAGCTCAGCAAGCGAGGTCTTCCTTTAACCAGAGCGATGCAATTAACTGAGAACGAGCTCTGTAGTGCTGTCATCTTGAACAGCTTGTTCAGTATAACATTGGCGTTGGCATCACGCTTAACGTCAACAACGATACGCATGCCTTGGCGTCCGGTCTCATCGTTCACGTTGGAAATTCCTTCCAGCTTGCCCTCCTTTACTAAGTCGGCTATATATTCGATAAGCTGCTGCTTGTTGACACCGTAAGGTATCTCCGTTACAACAATCTTGTCGTGCGTATCATCACTCTCAATCTCTGCCTTGGCTCTCATGACTATTCTGCCCCTACCGGTCTCGTAGGCTTCCTTCACTCCCTGCAAGCCATAGATGTAGGCACCTGTCGGGAAATCCGGAGCAGGGATGTAGTCCATGAGTTGCTCGGTAGTGATATCGGGCCTGTCAATGTAAGCGCAACAGCCATCAATCACTTCGCCCAGGTTGTGGGTCGGTATGTTGGTTGCCATACCAACGGCAATACCGTTTCCGCCGTTAACGAGCAGGTTAGGAATCTTGGTCGGCATGACGGATGGTTCAACCAGCGTATCATCGAAGTTGTTGGACATGTCGACCGTATCTTTCTCGAGATCGTCCATGATATGCTCTCCCATTCTCGACAAGCGGCACTCCGTGTAACGCATGGCAGCAGGCGAGTCGCCGTCTACGCTGCCGAAGTTACCCTGCCCGTCCACGAGTTTGTAACGCATGTTCCAGTCCTGA
This sequence comes from Prevotella sp. kh1p2, assembly GCF_900111525.1. Lineage (NCBI taxonomy): Bacteria > Pseudomonadati > Bacteroidota > Bacteroidia > Bacteroidales > Prevotellaceae > Prevotella > Prevotella sp. kh1p2. Next base: position 7,728 of record NZ_FOHY01000029.1, on the reverse strand, counting down.
CCCATGCGAACCAGAGCCCCGTAGACGGAAGAGTCGCCGTGAGGGTGATATTTTCCAAGCACCTCTCCAACAACGCGCGCGCATTTCTTATAGGGTTTGTCGCTTGTGTTTCCTATTCCGAGCATACCGTAAAGAATGCGGCGATGAACAGGTTTGAAACCGTCACGGACATCGGGAAGCGCACGAGCCACTATCACTGACATAGAATAGTCAATGTAGGATGACTTCATCTCCTCCTCAATGTTAATCTTCATGATTCGGTCCTGATCGATAGTTTGATTTTCGTCCATTTAAAATTATACCTTATTTATTTAGTTATGATATTCGTGATTTCACTGGAATTACAACCACATTCGACAACCTGATTTTCTGCAGCAAATCGCTTTAAAGCCACTTTTAAGGCTCTCTGAGCCGTTTTGGGTTCATTTTCCAAGTTCAAAGTTACGGTTATTTTTTGACATAAGAAAACTTTAAGGGCTAAAATACGCCAAATTTACATTAATTTGTGCTTTCATGAAACGAAAGATGCCAAATGAGTATATCGCTCCGTAATTCCATTCAGTGGGCTCGGATATTCATAAAACGGGAAACGCTCTTCTGTCCGTCCGTCTGTATATTGCCATATTGACTCGTAATCGGTTCTCTGTTCTCCCATTTCGGATAATTGGCAGAGATATTCCTCCACCGACTTGTTCTCCTTGATATAGATTACCGGCATCTGCTCTACCAACGGACTGTGCTTGCGAGTATGGTCATGGTCGAAAGCCAGAACGCGACAGCCGTCAGGCATGATGCCAACCAAGCCGAATGTCATGCTCTTGCCAATTCCCGGCAGGTTCAGTACATTGCGGTCAGAAGCCAGAAATGGTATTTGGCAGTCGGCCATTATACGGCGGATTGTACGTGACATGGGAACCGTGCTGTCTTCCAGCAGTCTTGCCATCTGTAACGAAGTCTCGGCATCAAGCTGCCCCAGAACCTTTTCCTCCTGCTGTTCCTGTATTGTCCGACTATTGGGGGCAAAGACTGCATGGTTTTCTTCAAAGCCCTTAACCGTGAACGTATAATAGCAAAGCACGCCCAGTTTGTTGAGTACCTGACGCAAACGGGCCGTATGTCCCCGGCGTGATACGGCTACATTAAACACCAGCTGATTGGTTACAGTCCATCCTGCCGACTGCAGTTTGCTAACTGCCAGACATGCCTCCGGAGTAACTTCGAGCGGAGTTTGGAAATGAGTTTGGATGAAAAACTGCGTAATACCAACCGTCACAGCTTTCTGCTTGAAATCATGCAGGATGCCTATTAGCTCGTCGTCTATGCGCATGGGGAGGTAGACGGGCAGGCGCGTTCCAAGTCTAACCCGTTGCAACTCCGCGAATTTTTCACCTTCAGCCCGGTGTTTGTTCTGCTCCCGCTTGCGTTTAGCCATTGTGTAAACGGCATCCAGAATATTACGCAGACTTCCGTTGCGGCTCATTAGGGCGTCGCCACCTGTTATGAGAATGTCACGCAGCTGTGTATCTTCCTCAAAGTACCTCATGAGCCGCCGCAGTTTACTGTCCCATCCTTCCTTTGGTTTCAGCGACTCCATGTCGAAGTTGAAGCGTCCGCTCTGGAAATCGTACATCCGCTGGCACGAGGCACACAGTCCTCCGCAAGCCCGCCCTATGGTGTCAGGTATCAGTATGGCTACATCCGGATAACGCCGGTGGATGTTATGCCCATCGGGCAGCAACCATCCCGCAGCATTGGGCTGGCCGGGCACCACGGCATCTTCCTTCTCCCAAGCCCGGATATGGCCAAAGGCGTCGACTAAATTGCGCGAATAGAACACATACGAACGCAGCGAGGCATCGTCGTATTCGCTGCCCGTCGTGTCAATCAGCGATAGGTAATAGGGCGTAACGAATACAGGGATACCTTTCCGTTGCGCTTCATGATAAACAGCCAGCAGCTCGTCCAGCATGTTTCCTCCCAGCATATAATTCAGTTCTCTCACGCTCCTGGCGGCCAGGCTAAGATGAAACCGGAAATCGTTCCACCACTCCTCGACCATGTGCTGTTTAGCTTCGGCCGAAAGTCCGAGAGGGAACACGTAGCGGTTCTTTTCCGAATGGCGCAATTCTACGCGCCTAATCAGCCGCTCGATGATGCGTTGGCGGTTGCGTATCCTCGCTTCCATTATCCGTTCATCAGTTCCCACTGGCCACCGCCGCATCCATTTAGTCACCTGTTGCTTATCGGGCTTGGGCATAGTTGGCACATAGAGCCGCTCGAACTGCTTGTACACGTCGATGAGGAAATTGGTGCTCAATCCGGCAGCCTCGCTGTGGTCATTGAGGAAATGCCACAGCAACGTGATGGTGCGCAAGGTTATCTCGCGGCCGGTTGAAGCCTCGGTAATCGTTTGCCCGTCAAATTCCACCAGTCGTTTGATGTTCGCTTTCCCCGGATTTGATGCCGAGCTGCCGGCCTGCTGCAATTCTTCAGCAAGGCGCAGCCTGAACTCCTGCACGCCGGCACACGTTGTTGCCAACCTGAATATGGGTTCCAGATTGGTTGCGAACTTGTTTCTGATGTCGCTTGATGCTATGTTTCGTTTTCCCTGTTTCATTGGTCCAAAGATTTGCAATATGAACTTGTCTTCTCTCATCCACCCAAATTCATGGTGTACAGTTGATTTGTCATGCTACCGATTATACACAAATATAGAAAAAAGAAGCAAAACCAACAACTATTTTTTGTTTTTATAGGTTTTCTTGTATCTTCTTATATCAACAAAAAAGCAGAACACGTAAGTGGCCGAAAGGGATGAAACCCGTAACTGCGGTAGTCCGGGAAGAAATCAACTCGCCTTGTGCTGTCAGGAAACTTCATCGGTTTTTAACACTTCCTCATGCCCTCTTCGGCATCTGAAACATGCTTCTGCGAACCTTCCTTTTGCCTGTTCCCGTTTGGTTCCATAGCTTTCGGCTTCCCGAAAGGGTGCTTCAAGCGTGTTGAACGATACCTTTTGGAGCGTAGAAGCATAACTCCGGGCGGCTTGAAGCTATCCTTCAGGAGCCCTTGAAGCATGTTTTTAGGAAACCAGAAACCAAGAAACATTTTCAAAGAGTTGATAGTCAGCATATTAGAAAATCATCAATTTGAGCGCTTTACATCCCAAATGGCAGCTAAAAGAAAACCGAAGCCGTTTGCGGCAAGGCAAAGATAAAGTTCTATACGCAGAATTAACACATTGCAACTGCATGCGGGCAGGGGTGAGCCGAGCAGTCTGTCGGCCGCTCAAAAAACCGGCAGAGTTTTTCCATAATCTAAATATAATGCTTATCTTTGCACAATAAACAATCACCGATACCTTAAAATTACATACGCAACGTGCACATAGCAATCGCAGGAAACATAGGCAGCGGCAAGACGACCCTCACCACGCTCCTGGCCAAACACTACGGCTGGACTCCGCGTTTTGAGGCTGTAGACTACAATCCGTACATGGAGGACTACTACAGAGATATCCCCCGATGGTCGTTCGCCATGGAGGTGTTCTTTCTCAAGGAAAGGTTCAAAGACCTCATTGCCCTCTCCCGCTCTTCCGAACACATCGTCCAGGACCGCTCCATATTCGAAGGTGTGTACGTGTTTGCCGCCAACAACAAGGAACTGGGGAACATGGACGACCGGGATTTTACAACTTACATGGAACTGTTCGAACAGATGATGACCATTGTCAAGCTGCCCGACCTGATGATATACTTACGTTCGTCGGTTGCCCATCTGGTAGCCAACATCCAGCTGAGAGGCCGGGAGTACGAACAGAAGATACCGCTCGAATATCTCGAAAACCTGAACAAGAGGTATGAGGACTTCATCAACAACAAATACAAGGGCCGGTTGCTGATGGTGGATGTAGACAACATCGACTTTCTGCATAATCCCAAGGACCTTGCAGGCATCATAGACCGGATAGACGCGCGCCTGTTCGGCCTCTTCTCCGACTCAAACGAACACACTGATATTTAATCGTAAAATCTTACAACAATGTATATAGCCATAGCCGGAAACATTGGTAGCAGCAAGACTACCCTCACCAAACTGCTTGCCAAGAGATATGGATGGACGCCGCACTTTGAGCCCGTTGACAACAATCCTTATCTGGCAGATTATTATGCCGACATGAACCGCTGGTCGTTCAATATCCAAATCTACTTTCTCAACAAGAGGTTCAAGGACATAGTCGAAATATCAAAAAGCAAGGAAACCGTGGTTCAGGACCGCACCATCTTCGAAGATGCCAGGATTTTCGCACCGAACCTGCACGCGATGGGCATGATGAGCGACAGGGATTTCAACAACTACACCGATTTGTTCGACCTCATGATGTCGCTCGTCAGGCTGCCCGACTTGATGATTTATATCCGGTCGGACATTCCGAACCTTGTTTCGCAGATACAGAAGCGTGGCAGAGACTATGAGCAAACTATCCGTATAGACTATTTGGAAGGTCTGAACAAGCTCTACGAAGACTGGATTAGCACCTACAAAGGGCAGCTAATCATCGTTGACGGAGACTCAACAAAATTTGAAAGCAACCCTGCCGACTTCCAGAAAGTTACCGATATGATTGATGCCAAGCTGTTCGGACTCTTCCCCATGAGCGACGAATAGCCGGAAGCTCCAGGCTCCCGGCTATCCCAATAATGTCCGGCAAAGTTCCTGCCGGCTTAAATAAGGCTGTAGAGTACGTATGCCCAGTGCGCCACCAGTGCAGCAACAATGCCTCCGATGGTGTGGCTCAAAATGGCTTTACTGGTCAGTTCGCGATAGCCCAGAGAGTCTAACATGGCCGTGTGGGTGCTCAGATAACCGCTCCAACACATGCCTATGGCTGTAAACACGGCCACCGCATTGCCGTCAATCCAGCCTTGCTGCACGAAACTGGGAATGATTCCCAAGGCTGCCCCAACTGCTCCCAAAGCCGTAATGGGGAAAGCAAGCTGGTGAGGATCGGTAAATCCGAAGAGCGGATCGAGCACCACGTCGCACAGATTGGCTATGGCGGGCAGCGCTTCTACGCCCTCATAGGCTGCGCCTGTATAGGTTCCACTAGCCGAAGGGCCAAAGGTGAGTATCATCACTAACGTTGAAATAATCAGCACTCCGGGTATAATGGCTATGCCGACATCTACCCCAGTCTTGCCGCCATCGAGCAGCGAGTTCAGCGTACGCAGGAAAACGGTTTTCTCTTCCTTGTGTTCCGGCTCCAACTCGGCTGTGGTCGGTTTGGGTGCAGCATCTTCTTCGGCATACTGCGGATAGGCTTTCAGCGTAAAATGCTGCATAAGGCGCGTAGAAGTAACGGCTCCGGCAATGGCACCAACCAGTCCAATGAAAGGCTCAATCGCATACCCCTTGCCTATCATGAAAATCATTACGATGAGTCCCATGCCGAAAGCAGTGCCGAAATTGGTAAGCGAAACGAACTGATACTTCTTGAAGTAGCTGCTAAATCGCTTGTCCTTGGAGAGTGTGATGATGGCCGGATTGTCAGAGAGAAATGTCATCACGGCTCCCAGCGAGGCCACTCCCGGCAGATGGAACAAGGGCCTCATCAACGGGCGAACTATCTTTTCCAACAAATCCACCACGCCAAACTCCACGAACAACTTGCCTATGGCGCCCGTTATCACACAAATGCCCATCAGAAAGAAACAGGTGTTGAGCAGCAAATCATGCGCTGTGTACATGATGGTGTTCAGCATCTGGCTGGCTCCCATCTTGTAACCTATCAACGAAAAGAGCCCTACCACGACAAGCAGGCACATGGCTCCCGAGCGGTACTTGGATTTCATAAGATTACATTTAAGATTGATAACGCTGCAAAAATAGCAAATAATTGAATAAGAAAAACATTTTATCAGAAAAAAATACGATATTTGCCGTAAATTAAAAACAAACGATGAACAGCCTCAAACATTTACTGCTGTTGCTGGCCTGCATAGCTTCTATTGGCATGCAAGCGCAACGCAATGAAATACTAAGTCCCAACATACGTTCCCTGCAGGTAACTTCGGGTGGCAACTGGCTCGACTTACCGGTGACCAATCTGCATGGCGGACAGCCCATACAGATAGCGTTCGACGACCTGACTCATGAATACCACCGGTTTGTTTACAAGGTTGAACACTGCGAAGCCGACTGGAACGTCTCCAAACAACTGTTCGAGAGTGACTACATTGAGGGCTTTGCCGACGGCAACACCATTGACGACATGCACGAATCGGTGAATACCAACACGCAGTACACGCACTATCACTTCCAGGTTCCCAACGACAGGTGCCGCCTGAAGATGAGCGGAAATTATCGCGTAACCGTTTACGACGGCAACGACGGCCACACTCTGCTCCGCGCCTGCTTCATGGTAGTGGAGCCCATGATGGGCATCGCCCTCCGTGCCATCTCCAATACCGACTTGGATATCAACGGCCGGCATCAGCAAATAGCCATGGAATTAAGCTATGGACCTTTCAACATAGCCAATCCGGAGAGGGAAATAAAGACGGTACTGATGCAAAACGGACGATGGTCGCAGGCCAAGATCAACGTCAAGCCGCAATACCAAACGGGCGACGGCATGAGATGGGAGCACTGCAGGGAATATGTCTTCAATGGCGGAAACGAATATCGGAAGTTCGAGATGCTGGACGACAGCCACGCTACTATGGGCTTGGAATCCGTCGACTGGGACGGACAGCAATACCATGCCTACGTGTGGACGGACGAGCCAAGGCCTTCGTACGTCTATGATGAGTCGGCAAACGGCAGCTTCCTGATACGCAACAGCGACGATACCGACGTAGATTTCAGCTCCGAGTACATCATAGTTCACTTCCGCCTGAAGGCTCCCCGCCAACCCGGAGACGTGTATGTCAACGGCGTTTGGACCCATGACAGGCTCACCCCCGAATACAGAATGACTTACAATGCTGTGGAGAACTGCTACGAAACCTCACTTCTGCTCAAGCAGGGCTATTACAGTTATCAATATGTCGTGGCAGGAGAAGACGGCAGCACGGCGCCTCTTGCATCCGAAGGAAACTTCTATCAGACAGAGAACGACTACCAGGCGCTGGTCTACTATCATGGCCCGGGAGACAGAACCGACAGGTTGGTGGGCTATGCTAAAATCAATACAGCCGGAAGATAAAGCCGCTGTAGGTGTCTGGTATTCCTTGATTGAGTGCAGAATTGACGGCTTCGGGAAGTTTCGACACCTGTCGCATAATAGTGTGACAAGTGTGGAATGATTGTGCGACAAGTGTCGAAAGTTCCCGAATGTGGTCTTTTGAACTGAAAAAAAGTGCTCTGTCCTGGATTTAGTTGACAGTTTTTATAGTTAAATGTTCTTTAGGTTGACAATAAATTTCTTATGTGGAAATATAGTTGTCAGGTTTTTCTGTTAAGTGCACTTTGGGTTGACAGCTGTCTTCCGGATGCAAAGTTAATCATTTTCTGTTTTCTGTGAGCTCTTTGACCTCCTTATTTTAAGTGAAACGTTGAATTGATGAAAAACACCGGGGGGCGGCCTTGCGGCCGGGGGCTCGCAGCCCCCGGGAGCCTCTGTGGCTGTCATGCGGCCAGGGAAAGGAGCCGCTGCATCTCTTCCAGGGGTGTGCGCATGCCCAGACTCTGGTGCGGACGCACGGTGTTATAGAGTTCGACGGCCCT